>JAWWPK010000454.1:0-8453 GCA_033854925.1 Nocardioidaceae bacterium
GCCAGGTCGGTCAGGGCCACGTCGACCACGGCCTGCTCCGTGGCGGGGTTGATGACGGTGAACGTGGCTTGTTGAACTGCACTCACAGTCGCTCGAATCCTCTCCTCAGCTCCCAGTCGGTCACGGCTGCGCCGTACGCCGCGAGCTCGACATCCGCCATGTTGGTGTAGTGGGCGACGACCTCCTCGCCGAACGCCGCGCGGGCCAGGTCCGACGCCGCGAACCGCTCCCGCGCCTCGGCCATCGTGTGCGGCACCTGCGGCTTGTCGGAGTCGTAGGCGTTGCCGACCAGCTCCTCCTCGAGGGGCAGCTCGTGCTCGATGCCGTGCAGCCCACCGGCCAGCATCGCCGCGGTGGCGAGGTAGGGGTTCACGTCGGCGCCGGGGATCCGGTTCTCCATCCGCGCTCCGGCGCCGTGGCCGACCAGCCGGACCGCACAGGTGCGGTTGTCCATGCCCCACGCGATCGTGGTCGGTGCGAACGAGCCGGCCGCGAACCGCTTGTAGGAGTTGATGTTCGGCGCGTAGAGCAACGTGAAGTCCGCGACCGTCGCCAGCACACCGGCGACGAAGTGGTCGTAGAGCGGGGTCCGCGACCCCCTTCCGTGATCAGCGTCGGCGTCCCAGAAGACCAGCTCGCCGTCCGTGCCCCGAAGTGAGAGGTGGATGTGGCAGGAGCTGCCCTCGCGCTCGTTGAACTTCGCCATGAACGTGAGCGACTTGCCGTGCTGGGCCGCGATCTCCTTGGCCACGGTCTTGTAGACGCTGTGGTTGTCCGCGCTGGTCATGGCGTCGGCGTAGAGGAAGCCGATCTCGTGCTGGCCGAAGTTGCACTCACCCTTGGCGGCCTCGACGTCCAGACCGGCGTCGTACATCGTGTTGCGGATCGCCCGCAGCAGCGGCTCGACCCGGGTGGTCCCGAGGATCGAGTAGTCGACGTTGTACTGGTTGACCGGTGTCAGGTTGCGGTACGCCGCGTCCGCGGCCGCCTCGTAGGTCGTGTCGAAGGCGATGAACTCGAGCTCGGTCCCCGACAGGGCGGCCCAGCCCTGGTCGGCGCAGCGGTCGAGCTGGGCCTGGAGGATGGTCCGCGGCGACTGGACGACGGGGGAGTGGTCGAGCCAGACCAGGTCGCACTGGACCATCGCGGTCGCCGGGAGGTGGTTGAGCCGCCGGATGGTGCGCTCGTCGAGGACGAACTCCATGTCACCGTACCCGCGCTCCCAGGAGGAGATCGCGTAGCCGCCGACCGTGTTCATGTCCACGTCGACCGCGAGCAGGTAGTTGCAGCCCTCAGTGCCGTGGTCGACGACGACGTCGGCGAAGTAGCGCCCGTGCAGCCGCTTGCCCTGCAGCCGGCCCTGCATGTCGGTGAACGCCACCACGACCGTGTCGACCTCGCCCGCGTCGATCTGCTTGACCAGCTCGGTCATGGTGAGGTGTCGGTTGTTGCGCTTCTCTGCCTGACCCACCAGGGACTCCTATCCCACCAGGCCGCGCAGCAGCGCAGCCGTGTCGTCGCAGTGCTCCTCCATGACCCTGCGGGCCAGGTCCGGCTTGCCGGCCACGATCGCCCGGACCAGCCGGGCGTGCTGGCGGTCCGAGTGGGCGATGTTCGCGTCCAGGACCGGGATCGCCAGCAGCATCTCGTGCAGCGTCGCCTGCACCGAGGTCACCGCCTCGAGGGTGCGCGGGGAGTCGGTCAGCGACGCCACCGTCAGGTGGAACCGCGAGTCCGCCTGCCGGTGCTCGGCCGGCTTGCGGGCCGAGGCGACCTCGGCGTGGGCCTCCTCGAGCTGGGCCAGCCGCTCCTCGTCGAGGTCCCTCGACGCAGCCTGCGCCGCCGCCCCGGGCTCGACGATCCGGCGGAAGTCCAGCGCGTCCAGCCAGTCCTGGCGACGGGCCGCGGTGATCCGTGAGGCGGCCCGGGCCGCCGGTAGGCCGGGCTTGAGAGTGACCACCGTGCCGCCGCCGCGGCCGCGGGTGGTCTCCACCAGCCCGGCCTGGCGCAGTGCGGCCATCGCTTCCCGCAGGGTGGCGCGGGAGACCTGGAGGCGCTCGGCCAGGTCACGCTCGGTCGGCAGCGTCGTGCCGCGGGGATAGACGCCCAGCCGGATCGCGGTGGCGAGCTGCTCGACGCACGACTCGAACGCATGGTGCCCACGCACCGGCCTCAGGACTGCTCCCGGGAGGTCGTGCGCCGGGCTCGAGGTCATGGCGGTCACTCTCAGTCTCGACTCCTGCGGATGTCAATCTCCTGCCGCGGTAAAGGTCTGATTTCATACCTTTTTCTCACCAGACTGTTTACACCCTGCTCGGCACGGGTCTAGTTTCTGGCCATCTCCGGAAGCCCGGTCTGGGCTCCCGTGCGCACCGAGGGGGCGGAATGGCAACAGTCGAAGAGCCACAGATCCACAACGAGGACGAGGCGCACCTCGCCCGGCTCGGTTACAAGCAAGACCTGAACCGTTCGTGGTCGGGGTTCTCGAACTTCGCAATCTCGTTCTCGATCATCTCGATCCTGGCGGGCTGCTTCACCAGCTTCGCCCTGGGCTGGAACAACGGGGGCCCGGCCGCGATCGCTTGGGGTTGGCCGATCCTCACGGTGTTCATCCTGATCATCGGGATGTGCATGTCCGAGCTGGTGTCGGCCTACCCGACGTCGGGCGGCATCTACTGGTGGGCCTCCAAGCTGGGGGGCCCGATGGCGGGCTTCTACACCGGCTGGCTCAACCTGATCGGCCTCGTGGCGATCGTCGCCTCGGTCGCCTACGGCTGCGCGAGCTTCTTCGACGCGACCCTCGGCTACTTCAACACCTCGTGGGCTGCCAACTACTCGCTGACCCGGGTGTTCATCGAGTTCGCGATCGTCCTCGCGCTGGCGGCGACGATCAACATCTTCTCGAGCCACCTGCTGGCGGTTCTCAACAACGTCTCGGTGTGGTGGCACGTCATCGGTGCCAGCGTCATCGTCGTGGTCCTGTGGTTCTTCCTGCAGGACGGTGCGAGCCACGCATCCGTCGGCGATGTCTTCACCGGCACCGTCAACAACACCGGCCTCTTCGGTGGGCACACGTCGGGCGCCGGCTTCATCCTCTACATCCTCCCGCTGTCCGGAATCCTGACGCAGTACACGATCACGGGCTACGACGCCTCCGCCCACCTCTCCGAGGAGACGCAAGCCGCCTCGAGTGGCGCCGCGAAGGGGATCTGGCGCTCGATCTTCTACTCCGGCATCGGCGGCTGGATCCTCCTCCTGTCCTTCCTGTTCGCGGTCCAGGACAAGGACGGCGTCACGGCTGGAGGCGGCAGCATCTTCGCCGTCTTCGGGCAGGCCTTCACCCCGCACGTGGCGGGTTTCATCATTGCGATCTCCTCGATCGGCCAGTTCTTCTGCACGGTGGCCTGCATGACCAGCACCAGCCGGATGTTCTTCGCGTTCAGCCGCGACGGGGCGATGCCCGGTGCCAAGTACTTCTCCAGGCTCAGCGCCAACCGCGTGCCGGTCTACGCCGTCGTCGCCTCGGCCGTGGTCGCACTGGTGCTGACCCTGCCTGCTCTGGTCAAGGTCGACATCGCCGGTGCTCCAGTCCCCGTGGCCTTCTTTGCCGTGGTCTCGATCGGGGTGATCGGCCTCTACCTCGCCTTTGCCATCCCGATCTTCCTGCGCTGGCGGCACGGCGACCGGTTCGAGAGCGGCTCGTGGACCAACGGCTCGAAGTACAAGTGGATGAACCCGATCGCCGTCGTCGAGATCGTCATCATGTCGCTCGTCGGCCTGCTGCCCACCTCGACGGTGGGGATCTGGTGGAACGACGGCTTCGCGTGGAAGTACGTCAACTACGCGATCATCGTCGTCCCCGTGGCGCTCATCCTGCTGACGATCTACTGGTTCGTCTCTGTGCGGCACTGGTTCACCGGGCCCAAGCACACGATCGACCCGGATGTCGTCGCGGCGTTCGACGAGAGAATCTCCTGACCGAACCGGCCCTCGACCGCCTCGCCATCCTGGCGGGGCGGTCCTGGCACGCCACCGACCTGCCCGGTGGGCTGACCAACCACAACGTCCGAGTCACCTCGAACGACGGCGGGCCGCCGCTGGACCTGGTGGTGCGCTGCTCGTCGAGCGATGCCGAGCTGCTCGGCATCGACCGCGACGCGGAGTACGAGGACACCGCTTCGGCGGCCGAAGCGGGTGTCGGCGCTCCGGTCGTGGAGTACCGGCCCGACCTCGGGATGCTCGTCATTGCGTTCCTGCCCGGGCGGGCCCTGGTCGACGAGGACTTCGCCGATCCGGCTGTCGTGACGCGAGCGGCGGACGCCTGCCGGCGACTGCACGCGGGGCCGCGGTTCGTCGGCAACTTCGACATGTTCGCGCGTCAGGCGGGCTACCTCGCAACAGTCCGCGAGCGCGGCTTCCCGTTGCCGGCGACGTACGACGACCACGCGGGCGCCTGGGCCGAGGTGCAGCGCGCGCTGGCGGTGGCACCGAGGCCGACGGTGCCGTGCAACAACGACCTGCTGGCCGCGAACTTCATCGACGACGGCGAGCGCGTGTGGCTGATCGACTACGAGTACAGCGGGAACAACGACCCCTGCTTCGAGCTCGGCAACACCACCACGGAGTGCAACTTCGCCCCGGAGCAGACCGAGGCGTTGACCGAGGCCTACTTCGGGACGCCGAGCCGCGCCGACCTCGCCCGGGTCCGGCTGCAGGCGCTCTGCAGCCAGTACGGCTGGTCGCTGTGGGGCTTCATCCAGGCCGCCACCAGCCCGATGGACTTCGACTTCCACGGCTGGGGGATGGAGCGGTTCGACAAGGCCGAGGCCACGTTCCGCGGGCCGGAGTTCCGACGGCTTCTGGCGGAGGTTGCGTCGTGAGTGACCTGCCGGACCGCGCCGAGATCGTGATCGTCGGCGGGGGCGTGATCGGCGCCTCGGTGGCCTACCACCTGACCAAGCTGGGGAAGACCGACGTACTGCTGCTCGAGCAGGGGCACCTCTCCGGCGGTACGACGTGGCACGCGGCCGGGCTGGTGGGGCCGCTGCGGGCGTCCGAGAGCGGGACCCGGCTGGTCCAGTACTCCGCGGAGCTGTACGCCTCGCTGGAGGCGGAGACCGGGCTGGCGACCGGCTACCGGAACGTCGGCGGCGTGATCGTGGCGCGCACCGAGGCCCGGATGGTCCAGCTCAGACGGACCGCGGCCAACGCGGCGGCGTACGACATGGAGTGCGAGGTCGTCTCGCCCGGGCGCGCCCAGGAGCTGTGGCCGGTGATGCAGGTCGACGACCTGCTCGGCGCGCTGTGGCTGCCCGGCGACGGCAAGGTCAACCCGACCGACCTCACCCAGTCGCTCGCCAAGGGCGCGCGGATGGGTGGCGCCCAGGTGGTCGAGAAGGCGCGGGTCACCGGCTTCACGCTCGACGGGCGGCGGGTCAGCGCCGTGGAGACCGACCGCGGCACCGTCGAGTGCGAGGTGCTGGTCAACTGCGCCGGCCAGTGGGCGAAGGCGCTCGGCGACAAGGTCGGCGTCACCGTGCCGCTGCACTCGTGCGAGCACTTCTACGTCGTCACCGAGGCGGTCGAGGGCACCCACCCGGACCTGCCGATCATGCGTGACCCGGACGGCTGGACCTACTTCAAGGAGGAGGTCGGCGGGCTGGTCGTGGGGGGCTTCGAGCCCGAGGCCAAGCCGTGGCGCTCTCCGGACGACCTGCCGTACCCCTTCGAGTTCCAGCTCCTCGACGAGGACTGGGAGCACTTCTCGCTGCTGATGGACGAGGCGGTGCATCGCATCCCGGCGCTGGCCGAGACCGGGATCCGCAAGTTCTACAACGGCCCCGAGTCGTTCACTCCCGACAACCAGTTCCTCCTGGGGCGGGCACCCGAGCTCGACAACTGCTTCGTCGGCGCCGGGTTCAACTCGGTCGGCATCGCGTCCGCGGGAGGAGCCGGCCGGGCGCTGGCCGAGTGGGTGGCCTCGGGCGAGCCGACGTCCGACCAGACCGGTGTCGACGTGCGCCGGTTCGCGCCGTTCAACGGTGACAACGAGTGGCTACGATCCCGGGTCGCGGAGACCCTCGGGCTGCACTACGCCCTCCCGTGGCCGAACCGCGAGCCGGTCACCGCGCGCGACGTCCGGCGGTCGCCGGTGCACTCCCGGGTGGCCGCGGCGGGTGCGATCTTCGGCTCCAAGATGGGTTGGGAGCGGCCGAGCGTGTTCGCGCCCGCGCCCGGTGCCGACCTCGAGTACTCGTGGGGCAAGCCGTCCTGGCTCCCGTGGTCCGCCGCCGAGCAGCGCGCCACCCGCGAGGCGGTCGCGGTCTTCGACCAGACGTCGTTCTCCAAGTACGTCGTCGCCGGGCCGTCCGCTCTCGAGGCCCTGCAGTGGGTGTGCGCGGCCGACGTCGACGTACCGGTCGGACACTGCGTCTACACCCCCTGGCTCAACGCGCGCGGCAGCTACGAGGCCGACCTCACCGTCACCCGGGACGGGCCGGACTCCTTCTGGGTCGTGTCGTCGTCCGCCACCACGGTGCGCGACCTGGACTGGCTGGCACGGCAGGGCGGCGTCGAGGCCGGCGACGTCACGGCCGCGTTCGCGGTGCTGGGCGTGATGGGGCCGGCCTCGCGGGAGCTGCTCGGCCGGCTGTCGTCCGACGACTGGTCCGAGGACGGCTTCCCGTTCGCCACGAGCCGGCCGGCGACGGTGGCGGGGGTGCCGCTCAGGGCCACGAGGATGACCTATGTCGGCGAGCTCGGCTGGGAGCTGACGGTCCCGGTGGCGGCGGCCGCGGCGGTCTACGACGGGCTGTTCGCCGAGGGTGCGTCGCTCGGGATCGCCCACGCGGGCTACTACACGATCGACTCGCTCCGGCTCGAGAAGGGCTTCCGGGCCTTCCCCCGCGAGCTGTCGCCCGACTACACCCCGGTCGAGGCCGGCCTGCTCTTCGCCACCGCGCTGAAGACCGACAAGCCGTTCCTCGGCCGCCAGGCCCTCGAGGCGCAGCGCGACCGCTTGGCCGAGGGCGGCCCGCGGCGTCGGCTGGTGTCGTTCGTGCTGGAGGACCCCGGCCCGATGCTCTGGGGCGGCGAGCTGCTGCTCCGTGACGGCAGCCCGGCCGGCCAGGTGACCAGTGCGGCGTGGGGTGAGACGGTCGGCTCCTCGGTCGGCCTGGCCTACCTGCGCTCCGAGGGTCCGGTGACCACCGACTCACTGGCTTCCGGGCGCTGTGAGGTCGACGTGGCCGGCGAGCGGTTCGGCGTACGGCTGTCCCTCAAGGCGCCTCTGGCCTGACTCGGACCAGGGCTACTGGCTGAACGGGTAGTAGTAGTCCTCGTGCGCGGCGCGGGACTCGGCGCCCCACGTGTCGACGTCGTAGTCGGGGGCGTCCTTGATCTGGTCCTTGGTCATCGAGAGCTTGACCGTCTTGGAGTCGTGGTCGACCCCGGTCACGGCCCCGGCCGGTATCAGGCGCTGCCTGCCGAAGATCCAGAACCCGACGTCGACCACGAGGTATGCCCCGGAGATGTCGTCGGTCGCATCGTCCACCCTGCCGATCGAGCCGTCCGTTGCCTCGGCGTCATAGCCCAGGAGGCCGCCTGCCCGGACCCAGGTGCTGTCACGGTATGACCACGTGTCCATCGTTGGACCTTTCTGCTGGCTGGTCGGGTGAAGGGGATCAGACGTCGCCTCGCGCGGCGTCGCTCGGCCGGGGATCTCGCTGCGCCCACAGAGCGCCATCGGCTGTGTGGTCGGCCGGTACCGCCGGACGTCAGGCCGAGTCCGAGCACGAGAACCTCCTCGGGCGGCGCGCCGCACACGCCGCTGGTCGGTCCCGGGACCGGGGAGGGCCGGGACCAATCGTCAGCGGTAGTGCAACATCCCTGGGGCGGGTGTACTACACCCCTGAGAGGGTTAGGGTGCACACGATGCCCACCTCTACGGAGCCTGTGAACGTCGCCCTCGTCAATGACTACGACGTGGTGGTGATCGGCATCGCCCACATGCTGGAGCCGTATCGTGACCGGGTCGTCATCGCCGAGCTGGACGCGGGACGTCCTGTCGAGGATGTCGTGGACGTCGTCCTCTATGACACGTTCGCGCAGCCGGAGTCCGACGAGGCCGAGATCGAGGTGCTGGTCAAGAACCCGCACGCCCGTCGCGTGGCGGTCTACACGTGGAACTTTCATGCTCACCTGGTTCGGGAGGCGCGACGGCTGGGTGCGAGCGGCTACCTGTCCAAGGCGTTGCCTGCTCGGGATCTGGTGGCCGCGATCGAGGCCCTCCACGAGGGTGCGGTCGTCATCAGCGACCCTCCTGGGCAGGCTCGCGGGGCCTCCGGTCACGACTGGCCGGGACGATCCGAGGGACTGTCGGACCGAGAGGCGGAGATCCTCGCCCTGATCACCCAGGGCAAGAGCAACGCCGACATCGCCGGGCTGACCTATCT
>JAWWPK010000455.1:0-9208 GCA_033854925.1 Nocardioidaceae bacterium
TCAACTACGGGCACACGCTCGGGCACGCGGTCGAGAAGGTCAGCGACTACTCGGTCCGGCACGGCCAGGCGGTCTCGATCGGGATGGTCTACGTCGCGGAGCTGGCCCGGCTCGCCGGCCGTCTGGACGACGAGACCGCCGCGCGGCACGCGACGGTGCTGGCATCGGTGGGCCTGCCCACCACCTGGTCGGGCGCGCCGTTCGACGACCTGCTGGCGGTGATGCGCGTGGACAAGAAGGCCCGGGGCGACACGCTCCGGTTCGTGGTGCTCGACGGGCTGGCCAGGCCCGCCGTTGTCGCCGCACCGCCCGACGAGCTGCTCCGGGCCGCCTACCTGGCCATCGGAGGCGAGACCCCATGACCGTCGTCGCCGTCCTCAACGGACCGAACCTGGGCAGGCTCGGCCGCCGGGAGCCGGAGATCTACGGCACCACCACTCATGCGGAGTTGGCCGCCCTCTGCGAGCAGTGGGGCCGGGCGGTCGGCCTCGAGGTGCGGGTCCGGCAGACCAACCACGAGGGCGAGCTGCTCGACTGGCTCAACTCGGCCGCGGACGAGGCGGTGCCCGTGGTGCTCAACGCCGCTGCCTGGACGCACTACTCCTACGCGCTCTACGACGCCTGCGCGCAGCTGACCGCGCCGCTGGTCGAGGTGCACATCTCCGACCCGTCGCAGCGGCCCGAGGAGTTCCGGCACACCTCGGTCGTGACGCCGCACGCGATGGCGGTCTTCGCCGGGTTCGGCATCGACGGCTACCGGATGGCGCTCGAGAAGATCGCGGCCACCCTGCCGGGAACCCCTTCGGGCTGACGCACGTCCGATCCCCATCTCGATCGGCAGAGTGGTCGGACGGGCCCGGAGGTTGGAATGAACAGAAGCGTGACCCTCAGCGTTCGCTCGCTGCTGCTGGCCGGGCTGGTCGCCCTGGCCGTCGTGGCGGCGTACCTCGTCGG
Source organism: Nocardioidaceae bacterium (assembly GCA_033854925.1). Classification (GTDB taxonomy): domain Bacteria; phylum Actinomycetota; class Actinomycetes; order Propionibacteriales; family Nocardioidaceae; genus Nocardioides. Next base: position 955 of record JAWWPK010000455.1, read on the forward strand.
AAGAGCGGGTCCCGCCCCCGCCAGTGCCGCGACGTCGGACAGTGCCAGCACCGTCACGGTCACCGGCCTAGGACACGTCGCCGTCGTACCCGATCAGCTTGGCTTCCAGCTCAGCGTGAGCGTGCTGCGGGACGACCTCGACCAGGCGATGAACGACGGGAGCGCCGCGATGCAGTCGGTCGTCGACGCCCTCAAGGCCGCGGGCGTGGCCGACAAGGACGTGCAGACCACGGACGTGTCGCTGTACCCGGAGTACGGCCACCAGAAGGGCCAGCCCCGCACCCTGCGCGGCTACCGGGTCAACCAGACCGTCTCGGTCACCGTCGAGGACCTCACCAACGGCAGTGACATCGTCAGCGCCGCGCTCGCGGCAGGTGGCAGCGGCGTCAGTCTCGACGGCCTGCAGCTACAGGTCGGCGACCCCGACGGAAAGCTCGAGCCCGCCCGTAGCGACGCGTTCGACCAGGCGAAGGCCAAGGCCCAGGAGTACGCCGACCATGCGGGTCGCGAGCTCGGCGAGATCGTGAAGATCAGCGAGGTCACCGACCAGCCCTACTCCAGCGACATGGGCTACCGGTCCGCGGCCGACTCGGCCGCCGGGTCGGTCCCGATCCCCATCCAGGCCGGGCAGCAGGACCTGACCGCGAACGTCGTGGTGGTCTACGAGCTGAAGTAGCCGGTCAGTCTGGGTCCGCGGTCCGCAGGGCCATCGCGACCGCGGCGAGCACGTCGAGCTCGGCACCGCGGGCCAGCAGCGGCTCCCAGTCGGCGCCGAGGCGGTGCCGGCCGGGCTCGACGGACGCGGCGAGGGCGGCCTCCTGAAAAGCCATGCGGGGCACGCCGGAGTCTTCGCGCTGGGCCTTGGCGGCGCCCATGAGCAGCGCCCCGTCGCGGTCGCGGCCGATGTCGAACAGGACGCAGGCGAAGTCCTCGCAGCTGGTGAGCACGGCGTCGGGGAGGTCGTCGGCGAGGATCTCCGGCAGGAGCGCAGCGAACTCGGCGTACGCCTCGTCGTACCGACCAAGGTGGCGCAGCGTGCAGGCCCGGTTGTTGCGGACGCCGGTGATGGCCAGCCGGTCGCCGAGCCGGTCCGCCATCTCGATCGCGGCGTCCTCGAACGCCAGCGCGGACTCGTGGTCGCCCTCGTCGCCGAGGATCAGCGCGTGGTTCACCAGCGACCACAGGTGCGGGATCGAGTCGCCCCCGTGCGCCCACGCGTGGCTCAGCAGTGGCCGGGCCTCGTCGGGCCGGCCCTCCCAGTACGCCAGGGCCCCGAGGCAGAAGAAGGCGTGGCAGGTGACCGGGGCCAGCGCGTCGACGTCCTCCGGGGACAGCTCGTCCAGGCGGAGCAGGCCGACGGCCTCGTGGACGAGCTCGGCGGAGCGCTGCGCCCGGCCGGTGACGCGGTGGAGCTCCGAGAGGTGCAGCATCAGGTCGGCGCGGGGCAGGAGTGAGCCGGTCCGGCCGAGTTCCAGCGCGCTGTCGCCCCAGGCGCGGGCGTCGTCGTACTCGCCGCGGAGGGTGCCGATCTGGTGGACCACCCCGGTGGCCAGTACGAGCTGGTCGTCGATCCAGGAGCGCGACCGGTCTTCCCACGTGGGGAGCGCGCAGAGCTGGTTCATCGTGGTCTCCACCTCGACGTAGCGCGACTCCAGCAGGCTGATGTACGCCGCGCGCTCGGCGGGGGTGCCCTGGCGGCGCGGGTCGAGCACCAAGCCGTGCACCCGTTCCCCGTGGACCACGGCGACAGTCAATCCGAGGCTGACCCCCGGCGCCAGATCCGGAAGAGGGGAATCCAGCACCGACTGGATACACTCGTCCGCTGGTCCACGACGACCACACGCGTGCATTGACAACTCGACGAGAAGGCTGAACCCGGCGACATGGCAACCACGAACGACCTCAAGAACGGCATGGTGCTCAACCTCGACGGCCAGCTCTGGCAGGTCATGTGGTTCCAGCACCACAAGCCCGGCAAGGGCGGCGCGGTCGTGCGCTCCAAGCTGAGGAACGTCGAGTCCGGCAAGACCGTCGACAAGACGTTCAACTCCGACGTCAGGGTCGAGGTGGCCAACGTCGACAAGCGGACGATGCAGTACCTCTACAACGACGGCACGTCCTACGTCTTCATGGACACCGGCACCTTCGACCAGGTCGAGATCGCCCCGGAGATCGTGGGCGACGCCTCCAGCTTCCTCCTGGAGAACCAGGAGGCCATCGTGGCCACCAACGACGGCCGCGTCCTCTACATCGAGCTCCCGGCCTCGGTCGAGCTCGAGGTCACCTACACCGAGCCCGGGCTGCAGGGCGACCGCTCCACCGGCGGCACCAAGCCCGCGACCGTCGAGACCGGCGCGACCGTGATGGTCCCGCTGTTCATCACCACCGGCGAGCGCATCAAGGTCGACACCCGCGACAGCTCCTACCTCGGCCGCGTGTCGTCCTAGTGGCGGTTTCCTAGTGTCAGCCCGCTCCAAGGCGCGCAAACGCGCGCTCGACGTGCTCTACGCCTCCGAGCTGCGCGGCGAGTCGGCCACCGAGGCCCTCGACCGCTCCATCGAGGAGGGCGAGGGGCCGACCAACGAGTACACCGCCGACCTGGTCCGCGGCGTGGTCGACCACCAGCCCCGCATCGACGAGGTGCTCGCGTCGTACTCCGAGGGCTGGGCCCTCGACCGGATGCCCGCCGTCGACCGGAACGTGCTGCGCCTGGGCATCTACGAGCTTCTCTACGTCGACGACGTCCCCGACCCGGTCGCCGTGAGCGAGGCGATGGCCCTGGTCCGCGACCTGTCGACCGACAGCTCACCGCAGTTCGTCAACGGCGTCCTTGGTGCAGTGCTGAGGAACAAGGTTCGCGAGCAGGCCACCGCGAGGGACGAGCGGTGACCGTGGACTCGCGAAGGTTGAGCAAGCGTCGCGACTGAGGGACGAAGTCGCGACAGCGGGTCGAAACCCTCCGCAGCCCGGGCCGGGACTCACCGACGGCCATCGCTGCGGAGGTCTCGACAAGCTCGACCAGCGGTGGCCGGGTCACCGACCAAGCCAGGGTGGGGCAGTCTGTGCCCATGATTGACGTGCAGCAGGTGGACCTGGTCGTGGTCGGGCTGGGGCCCGGGGGAGAGGCGCTGGCGAACGCCGTGGCGACGGCGGGCCTGAAGGTCGTCGCGGTGGACAAGCACCTGGTCGGCGGTGAGTGCCCCTACTACGGCTGCATCCCGACCAAGATGATGGTCCGGGCGGCGGACCTGCTGGCCGAGAGCGGTCGGGCCGCCGAACTCGCGGGCGACGTGTCCGTGACGTCGAGCTGGGCGCCGGTGGCCGAGCGGGTCGCCGTACAGGCCACGGACCACTGGGACGACCGGGTGGCCGTGGACCGGCTGGTGGACGCCGGCGCGGCCGTGGTGCACGGCGTGGCCAGCCTGGATGGCCCCGGCCGGGTCGTCGTGACCGTGCCCACGTCCTCCGACCCGATCCGCTTCGAGGCGGCCAGGGGCGTCGTGCTGAATCCCGGCACCCGGCCGGCGCTGCCCCAGGTGCCGGGCATCGAGGGCACGCCGTTCTGGACCAACCGCGACGCCGTGCAGGTCACCGAGGTGCCGGCATCCCTGGTCGTGCTCGGCGGCGGCCCTATCGGCTGCGAGCTGGCGCAGGTCTTCGCCCGGTTTGGAGTCCGGGTCACCGTGGTCCAGCACGGCGAGCGCCTGCTCCCGGCCGACGAGCCGGAGGCGTCCGCGCTGCTGACCGACATGCTGGTCCACGAAGGCATCCGGGTCCTGACCGGTGTCGAGGCGACGCAGGTCTCGTACGCCGACGGCGCCTTCACGCTGACGCTGGACAACGACGAGGAGCTGGTGGCCGACAAGCTGCTGCTCGCGGCCGGGCGGAAGCCGAACTTCCAGGACCTCGGGCTGGAGACGGTCGGGATCGACCCCGGCGTGCACACCCTGGACATCGACGACCGGATGCGGGTCACCGGCGTGGACAGGCTGTGGGCGATCGGCGACGTCACCGGCAAGGGTGCCTTCACGCACGTGGCGATGTACCAGAACGCGATCGCGCGCCGCGACATCCTCGGCGAGGACGGCCCGCCGGCGGCCTACCACGCCCTCCCGCACGTCACCTTCACCGATCCCGAGGTCGCCGGCGTCGGGATGACCGAGGCGCAGGCCCGCGAGGCGGGGCTGACCGTCCGGACCGGCAGCACGAAGCTCGAGGAGTCGTCCCGCGGCTTCACCCATGGTCCCGGTGCCCGTGGGCTGGTGAAGGTGGTCGAGGACGCGGGTCGCGGCGTACTGGTCGGCGCCACGGCGGTCGGCCCGGCCGGCGGCGAGATCCTCGGCTTCCTCGCGGTCGCGGTCCACGCGGCCGTCCCGGTGGCGACCTTGGAGTCGATGATCTACGCCTACCCGACCTTCCACCGGGCCATCGAGAGCGCCCTGGCCGACCTCTCCTGACCGCATGACTCCTGCCTCCTCCGGGTATCGAGTTCCACGGAGAGGGAGGCACGCCCATGAGCAGCATGAGCAGCATGAGCACGGAGGCCGAGCAGGCGGGCCGGCAGGCGGAGCAGAGCGAGTGGCTCGACACGGCAGCACGGATCGGTCTGGTCGCCTACGGCCTGGTCCACCTGGTCGTGGCCTGGCTGGCCGTCCAGCTGGCCCTCGGCGACCAGCAGGGCTCCGCCGACTCGCAGGGCGCCGTCCAGCAGCTGGCCCAGCAGCCGTTCGGCCAGTTCCTCGTCTGGTCCGTGGCGATCGGGATGTTCCTGCTGGCCCTCTGGCAGGGGCTCGAGGCGTTCTTCGGCTACCGCGACGAGGAGGGCTTCACGCAGGTCCGCAAGCGGGTCACCGCGGCCGGCAAGGCCGTCGTCTACATCGTGATCGGCATCAGCGCCGTGCACGCGGCCACCGGCCCGGCGAAGTCGAAGAAGAACGGCACCGACTCCACCACCGCGAAGGTCATGGACTGGCCTGGTGGCCAGGTCATCGTCGCAGCGGTCGGACTGTTCATCATCGGCATGGGCGCCTACCTGGTCTACCGCGCGTGGACCGAGAAGTTCGCCAAGCACATCAACGCCGAGGGCAAGACCGGTGAGACCGGGAAGGCCTACCTCTGGTTCGGCAAGGCCGGCTACACCGCCAAGGGCGTCACCTTCGGGATCGTCGGCGTGCTGTTCCTCTACGCCGGGGTCAGCCACGACCCGAAGAAGTCCGGCGGGCTCGACCAGGCGCTGCACAAGGTGCTCCAGCAGCCGTTCGGACCGGTCCTGCTGGTGCTGATCGCGCTCGGCCTGGCGTGCTACGGGCTGTTCTGCTTCGCCCGGGCGCGGCACTTCAACGACTGACGCGCCTGGCACCTGACGCAGGGGTCCCCTGAGATCAGGTGACCCATCCCGCCCACGCTCAGCGCGGGGGGCCGTCCGGAGTCGGCCGGGAGTCGAGGAGCTCCACGTCGTCACCGACGCGCAGCGTGGCGCCCGGGGTGAGCGGTACGACGTTCATGCCGAACCACACCGCGCCGTCCCAGCGCCGGTGCCTGGCCAGGGTGTACGTCGGCTCCTTGCCCCGGAACGCGGTGGCCTCGTCGGTGGTCGGGATCGCGCACCGGTCGCAGCCCTTGACCACCCGGAACTCCGCCTGGCCCACCCGCAGCCTGAGCCAGCCGTCCTCGGCCCAGGGCAGGCCGCCACCGATGACGAGGTTCGGACGGAACCGCACCATCGGCAGCGGCCCCTCGCCCGACTTCTCGCCGGCGGCGATCAGCTCGTTGAGCGCGGCCAGCGACGTTTCGGTGGTGAGCAGGAGCGGGAAACCGTCGCCGAAGTGCATCGGCACGCCGGGGCCGGCGAACCGCGGGTCGGCCACTCGGCGGTTGGGGTCGTCGGAGCGCACCAGGCGGACCCGCTCGCCGAGCACCTCGGTGAACCACTCGTGCGCGGCCGGGTCGGCCAGCGCCGCCTGGAACGGGGTGCCCCTGAAGACGGTGACGTCCACGAGGTGCATGCCTGTCGCGGGCGGTACGTCCAGGTCCGCGTGGCCCGGCGCCGAGACCGTCAGCCCGCCGTCGGCCCGCAGCCGGGGATGGACCAGCAGCATCTCGCGGTGCTCCCGGACGGTGACGGTCTCGCCGGTGTCGTCGACGAGCATCCAGCGTCGGTCGCCCGCCACCCCCCAGGGCTCGAGCACGGCGGTCTCGAGCTGCTCACCCCGGCAGGACTTCACGGGGAACCGGCGCAGCTCCGTGAGGGACAGCGGCGCCGGGTCGGTCACGCCCTCATCGTGTCAGGTAGGCGCCCTGAGCCGAGGCTTCGTGTGCGCTTCGCGCACACATAGCACGCACCTCGGTGCGTTGCCGTCACTCGATGATGGGCCTACAGCGTCTTCGCTCCGGCGCCTTGCGGAGCATCCCGTGAGCGCGACGCTCGCGACGGCCGAGGACCGAGGGCTCGGCCCCGTCGTTGTCCAGGCGCGCGGGCTGACCGCGGGCTACGGCGGCACCCCGGCCGTCCACGGGATCGACCTCGAGGCCAGGGCCGGCGAGGTGGTGGCGCTGCTGGGCGCCAACGGCGCCGGCAAGACCACCACGCTGCTGGCGCTCGCGGGCGAGATCGCGCCGATCTCAGGAACGGTCGCCTTCCACGGCGACGCCCGGCGCCGCCGGCTCCACCAGCGCGCCCGGCGCGGCCTGGGGATCCTCACCGAGGAACGCTGCGTCTTCATGCAGCTGACCGGCTGGCAGAACCTCAAGCTGGGCCGCGGCCGCCCCGAGTCGGCGCTGGGGTTCTTCCCCGAGCTCGAGGAGCACCTCGACAAGAAGGTCGGGCTGCTCTCGGGCGGTCAGCAGCAGATGCTGGCCCTCGGGCGGGTGCTCGCCTCCGAGCCGCGGGTGCTGCTGGCCGACGAGCTGTCCCTCGGCCTGGCTCCGATGGTCGTCGAGCGGCTGCTCGGCGCCGTACGCGCGGCCGCCGACCAGGGCGTCGCCGTGATCCTCGTCGAGCAGCACGTCCGCCAGGCCCTCGCCGTGGCCGACCGCGTGCACGTGCTGCGCCGCGGCCGGATCGTGATGTCCGGCGCCGCCGCCGACCTGCGCCACGACGCCGAGGGCATCGCCGCCCACTACCTCACGGGTGACCCAGGAAAACATGACTGACCTGCTCCGCTTCTCGCTGCTCGGCCTCGGGACCGGCGGGATCTACGCCCTGCTCGGCCTCGGGCTCGTGGTCATCTACCGCGGCTCGGGCGTCATCAACTTCGCGCAGTCCGGCTTCGCCTTGGTCGGCGCCTACCTCGTCTACCGGTTCCAGACCCAGGACGGGCACGGGCTGTTCGTGTCGCTCGTCGCGGCCGTGCTCATCTGCGCCGCGCTCGGCGTGGCGGTGCACTTCCTGGTGATGCGACCGCTGCGCACGGCCAGCCCGCTGGCCCGGGTCATCGCCACCCTCGGCGTCCTCACCGTGCTCTCGCAGGCGATCGTCCTCGAGTACGGCGGCAAGACGGTGATCTCGAAGTCCCCGGTCCCGACCGAGGCGATCACCCTCCCCGGCGACATCGTCGTGGGCCGCTACGCCTTCTGGCTGCTCGGCATCGCCGTGCTCATGGCGCTGCTGCTCACGGTCACGAGCGCGCGCACCCGGTTCGGCTACGCCATCTCGGCGGCCGCCGAGAACCCGCGGGCCGCCTCGGCGCTGGGCTGGTCGCCGGACGTCCTGGCCAGCGTCACCTGGGGCGTCGGCGGCGGCTGCGCCGCTGTGGCCGGAGCACTGCTGCCGGCGACCACCGCGAACTTCATCTCGCCGATCACGTTCAGCATCCTGATCATCGGCGCGCTCGCCACCGCCCTGCTGGGCGGGTTCAGGTCCTATCCGGCCGCGCTGCTCGGCGGCCTCTTCATCGGCGTCGCACAGTCACTGGCCACGCACTGGAGCAACGACCTGCTCGCCGCGCCGCACCGCCAGGGCATCGCCGACGCGGTGCCGTTCCTCGTCATCATCCTGGTGCTCGTGGTCCGCGGCCGCGGGCTCCCGCTGCGTGGCACCCTCACCGACCGGCTGCCCCGGGTCGGCACCGGCCGGATCCGACCGCTCCTCGTGCTCGTCCTCGCGGGCCTGGCGGTGGTCTGGCTGTTCACCTCGTCGGCATCGTGCACCGACGGCGGCTGCACCAACACCCAGCGGTACGTCGCCACGATCATCAGCATCACCTTCGCGATCATCGGCCTCTCGGTCGTCGTGCTCACCGGCTACACCGGCCAG
>JAWWPK010000456.1:0-9645 GCA_033854925.1 Nocardioidaceae bacterium
ATGTCCGGGCCGATCCGGGCCAGCTCGATGTACGGCGCACCCGCCGCCGACCCGTCGACGTACGCGAACTCGATTGCGCCGGCCATCATCGAGCCGCGCATCAGCACGGGATGGCCGGCCGCCTCGGCGTTCGCGCAGGCCACGTCCACGTCGGCGACGTCGAAACAGACGTGGTGCAGGCCCGGTCCGTTCGCGGCGAGGAACTCGGCGTGGATCGTCCTGCCGGAGACCGGCTGGATCAGCTCGAGCTGCAGGTCGCCGGCGTAGCCCAGCGAGATGTGTGCGGTGAACTCGACGGGCTCGCCGCGCAGCGTGGTCGTGTCCGCGCCGAACGTGACGTCCGGGATCCGGGTCCAGGCACCGGTGCCGAACTGCCCGGTCAGCAGCTGCTCGGTCGCCTCGAGGTCGTCGGTCACCCATGCGATCTGGGTGATCGGTCCGTGTGCGATCACGGTCGGAATCTAGTGGCTCGAGGACTCAGCCAATGACCGGCCAGCACACCTCCGTGTGGTCGGCGAGGAGATCGCCCTCGTCACCCAGCGGTAGGTAGCGCTCGACCACGGTGCTCCTGCCCGGCCGGCCGCGGCCCGCCACCGACCAGCAGGGTCAGTCGGTGGAGCTCGCGACCAGCTCGTCGGCAGCCGCATAGGGATCCTTCGCACCGGCCACGACGGCCTCGGCCAGCGCGTCGAGGTCGCCACCCGACAGCCGAGCGCCGCTCGCGTTCTCCCACCGGTCGCGCAGCGAGGCGACCGCGATCGCCTCGATCTCCTCGCGGGCCCGGCGAGTACGTCGCCGCAGGAGCTCTCCGCTCTCCTCCAGCCAGGCGCGGTGCCGGTCCAGCTCCTGGACCAGCTCGTCGAGGCCGCGGCCGGACTGGGCCACCGTGAGCACGATGGGAGGCTTCCAGGCTCCCTCGGCCCGTTCACTCAGAGCGATGCTCGAGCGGAGCTCGCGGCGGACCTGCTCGGCGCCGTCGCGGTCGGCCTTGTTGACGACGTAGACGTCGCCGATCTCGAGGATCCCGGCCTTGGCGGCCTGGATGCCGTCGCCGAGGCCGGGCGCCATCAGCACCATGGTCGTGTCGGCGAGCCCCGCGATCTCGACCTCGCTCTGGCCGACCCCGACGGTCTCGACGATCACCACGTCGCAGCCGGCGGCGTCCAGCACGCGCAGCGCCTGCGGCGTCGTCCAGGACAGCCCGCCGAGGTGGCCTCGCGAGGCCATCGAGCGGATGTAGACGCCCGGGTCGGTCGCGTGGTCCTGCATCCGCACCCGGTCCCCCAGCAGGGCACCGCCTGAGAACGGCGAGGACGGGTCCACCGCGAGTACGCCGACCCGTTTGCCGGCCTTGCGGAGCTCGGTGACCAGCCCGTTGGTGATCGTCGACTTGCCGACCCCCGGAGAGCCGGTGATGCCGACCACCTGCGCGTGGCCGGCGTGCGGCGTCAGCGCCGCCATCACCTCGCGCAGCTGCGGCGAGCCGTCCTCGACCATCGAGACCAGCCGCGCCACCGCCCGGGACTCGCCGTCCCGGGCCCGCGCGACCAGCTCGTCTACGGCTTCGGTGCTACGGGACACGCACGATCAGCGCGTCGCCCTGGCCGCCACCACCGCAGAGCGCGGCGGCACCGACGCCGCCGCCCCGGCGCTTGAGCTCGAGCGCCAGCGTGAGCACGACCCGGGTGCCGGACATGCCGACGGGGTGGCCGAGCGCGATCGCGCCACCGTTCACGTTGACCTTGTCGTCGGAGAGGCCGAGCTCGCGGGCGGACGCGATACCGACCGCGGCGAACGCCTCGTTGAACTCGACCAGGTCGAGGTCGGCCGGGCTGATGCCTTCCTTCTGGCAGGCCAGCGCGGTGGCGTTGGCCGGCTGCATCTGCAGGCTCGAGTCGGGGCCGGCGACCATGCCGTGCGCGCCGATCTCGGCGAGGTACTGGAGGCCGAGCTCCTCGGCCTTGGCCTTGCTCATCACCACGACGGCGGCCGCGCCGTCGGAGATCTGGGAGGCCGAGCCGGCGGTGATGGTGCCGTCCTTGCTGAACGCCGGGCGCAGCTTGGACAGCGACTCGGCGGTGGTGTCGCCGCGGACACCCTCGTCGGTGGTGACCATCACCGGGTCACCCCTGCGCTGCGGCACCGCGACCGGGACCACCTCGTCGTCGAAGAGCCCGTTCTTCCACGCCTCGGCGGCGCGCTGGTGCGAGCGTGCGGAGAACTCGTCCTGCTCCTCGCGGGTGAGGTTCTGCGCGGCGCCGTTGATCTCCTCGGTCAGCAGCCCCATCGCCTGCTGCGTGACCTGGTCGAACAGCGCGTCGTAGGCCATCGAGTCGACCAGCGTGGTGTCGCCGTACTTGAACCCCTCGCGGGACTTCGGCAGCAGGTGGGGGGCGTTGGTCATCGACTCCATGCCACCCGCGACCACGATCTCGACCTCGCCCGCACGGATCAGCTGGTCGGCCATCGCGATCGCGTTGAGGCCGGAGAGGCAGACCTTGTTGATGGTGATCGAGGGGACGCTCATCGCGATGCCGCCCGCGACCGCGGCGCCGCGGGCGGGGTTCTGCCCGGCACCGGCCTGGATGACCTGGCCCATGATCACGTAGTCGACCTGGTCAGCGGCGACGCCGGCCTTCTCGAGAGCGCCCTTGATGGCCACCCCACCGAGGTCGGCGGCGGTGAGGTCCTTCAGCCCGCCGAGGAGACGGCCGATGGGGGTGCGAGCCCCGGCGACGATGACGGAAGGGTTGTCGGACATGGAACCTCCACTGCGACTCTGTGCATTCTTGGGCAGTCTCGACGTGACGAATCCAACGCCACGGATGGTGGGATTGACCTTACTTCGCAGGTTAGGGCTCTGTAACCATGCCCACCATGACCTCCGACACGTCCACTGCCGGTCTCGCGGGCGATCTGTTCACGGCCATCGACCACGTGGGCATCGCCGTCGCCGACCTGGACGCGGCGATCGAGTTCTACTCCTCGACGTACGGCATGCGGCTCGTGCACCAGGAGGTCAACGAGGACCAGGGCGTGCGCGAGGCGATGATGGCCGTCGGTGACTCGGGCGCCTGCATCCAGCTGCTCGCCCCGCTCAACGACGAGTCCACGATCGCGAAGTTCCTCGACCGCTCCGGTCCCGGGATCCAGCAGCTCGCCTACCGGGTCACCGACCTCGACGCGGTGAGCACGACCCTGCGGGAGCGCGGCCTCCGACTGCTGTACGACGAGCCGCGGCGCGGCACCGCGAGCTCCCGCGTCAACTTCATCCACCCCAAGGACGCCGGCGGCGTACTCGTCGAGCTCGTGGAGCCCGCCTCGTGACCCCAGAGTCGAATGAGTCACAACCGGTCGAAACCCTCTATTACTGACAGGTAACCTCCGCCCATGCAGCAGATCCTCGACGCCATCCTCGCGGGTGACACTGACCCCGAGGAGTTCGCGCACCTCGACATCCCCGAGTCCTACCGCGCCGCCACCGTGCACAAGGACGAGGTCGACCTGTTCGAGGGCATGGAGGCCCGCGACAAGGACCCGCGCAAGTCGCTCCACGTCGAGGACGTGGCCCTGCCCGAGCTCGGGCCGGGCGAGGCGCTGGTCGCGGTCATGGCGAGCGCGATCAACTACAACACCGTCTGGACCTCGATCTTCGAGCCGGTGTCGACGTTCGGCTTCCTCGAGCGCTACGGCCGTCTCTCGCCGCTGACCAAGCGGCACGACCTGCCCTACCACGTGGTCGGGTCCGACCTGTCCGGCGTGGTGCTGCGCACCGGCCCGGGCGTGACCAAGTGGAAGCCCGGCACCGAGGTCGTCGCGCACTGCCTGAGCGTCGAGCTCGAGGACGCGGACGGCCACAACGACACGATGCTCGACCCGCAGCAGCGGATCTGGGGCTTCGAGACCAACTTCGGGGGCCTGGCCGACATCGCGCTGGTCAAGGCGAACCAGCTGATGCCCAAGCCCGCGCACCTCACCTGGGAGGAGGCTGCCTCCCCCGGGCTGGTCAACTGCACGGCGTACCGCCAGCTGGTGAGCAAGAACGGCGGCGACATGAAGCAGGGCGACAACGTGCTGATCTGGGGCGCGTCCGGCGGGCTGGGCGGTTTCGCGACGCAGTACGCGCTGAACGGCGGCGCCACCCCGGTCTGCGTCGTCTCGTCGGAGGACAAGGCCGAGATCTGCCGTTCCATGGGCGCCGAGCTCGTCATCAACCGCAACGAGGAGGACTACAGGTTCTGGAAGGACGAGCACACCCAGGACCCCGCGGAGTGGAAGCGGCTCGGTGCGAAGATCCGCGAGCTCACCGGTGGTGAGGACATCGACATCGTCTTCGAGCACCCGGGCCGGGAGACCTTCGGCGCGTCCGTCTACGTGACCCGCAAGGGCGGCACCATCACCACCTGCGCGTCGACCTCGGGCTACATGCACGAGTACGACAACCGCTACCTCTGGATGAACCTGAAGAGGATCATCTCCTCGCACTTCGCCAACTACCGCGAGTCGTGGGAGGCCAACCGGCTCATCGCCAAGGGCAAGATCCACCCGACCCTGTCGAAGACCTACCCCCTCGACGAGGTCGGCCAGGCCGCGCTGGACGTCCACCACAACGCCCACCAGGGCAAGGTCGGCGTCCTGTGCCTGGCTCCCGAGGAGGGGCTGGGCGTGCGCGACGCCGCGTTCCGGTCCCGGCACGAGGACGCGATCAACCGGTTCCGGGGCGTGTGAACGAACTCCTGCTGACCGGGTGTGCCAAACCTCGGGCGATCGTGGAGGATGGGCGGGTTCACTCGTCCCCCTTGCGAAGGAGCTCGGCCACCCATGAGCAACCAGGACAACCAGGGTCTGTCCATCTTCGACGATGACGAGCCCGAGACGGGCTCCACGAGCGCGGACACGGCTCAGGTTTCTGACCCCGTCGACGCCGAGAAGACCCAGGTGATTCCGCCGCTCCCCAAGGACGCCGCAGCCGACAAGGCTCCCGAGCCGGAGCTGCCGATCGACGAGGACGAGGACGACTCGGAGCAGAGCGACGCCGAGCCGGCAGCCGCGGCCCCGGTGAAGCCGGCGCCCGAGCCGACCCGGCAGGTGCCCGTCCAGCAGAAGCCAGCCGAGCCGCGCCCCGTGATCCCGCCGGCGGCCAGCACCCAGCAGAGCCCGAAGCCCGGCGGCGCCGCCCCGGTGCCGGCCCCGCCGATGCCGCCGCTGCCCACGGTCCGCCGCGGCGGCTACGACAAGGACGCCGTGGACGCCCGGCTGCGCCAGATCGCGGCCGACCACGTGGAGCTCGGCCAGCGCGCGACCCGTGCCGAGGCGCGGTTCAGCGAGCTCGAAGCCGCGCTCGCCGAGGCGCGCGGCCAGATCACCGAGGCCCAGACGCCGTCGTACGCCGGCCTCGGCGGTCGGGCGAGCGCCATGCTCCGCCTGGCCGAGGAGGAAGCCGCCGAGATGCGTGAGGTCGCCCAGCGCGACGCCGACGAGATCCGCGAGCAGGCCATCCGCGACGCCCAGGCGATCAAGTCCGACGCCAGCCGCGACGCCGAGGACCTGCGGATCGTCCACACCAAGGAGCTCGACGACCACAAGGCGCGGATGATGACCGACGCCGAGCAGGAGCGGAGCAACGCCAAGAGCCAGGCCGCCGACCTGCTGGCGAGCGCCCAGCGCGAGGCCGACCAGCTCCGGTTGGCCGCCCAGCAGGAGGTCAACGAGCTCCGCACCGGCGCCCAGCGCGAGGCAGAGCAGTCCAAGGCCGCCGTGGACCGTGAGGTCCAGGAGGCCCGGCGGATGCTGGCCGTGGACCGGGAGCGGCTGGCCCGCGAGGCCTCCGAGCACCACACCTCCGCTCTCACGGAGACCAAGCGGCTGGTCGAGGAGAGCGAGTCCCGGGCGACGTCCGCCGAGGTGCGGGCCCGCGAGGCGGTGCAGCAGGCCACCGAGGCCCGCGCCGCGGCGCAGACCGATGCCGAGAGCATCCTGACCCGCGCCCGGCGCGAGGCCGAGCAGATCACCGCGGCGGCGAACACTCAGGCCGAGTCGATCATCAGCAGCGCCGACTCCGAGAAGCAGCGTCAGGTGTCCGCGCTCCGGGCCGAGGTGGATCGGCTGGCCAAGCGTCGCGACGCGATCACGGCCCAGCTCGCCTCGCTGCGGGACGTCGTCGCCGGCTTCGACGAGGACGAGGGCGGGGACGCCTGAGCGCCCGGAAGCCGGTCGAGGACGACACCCCGGCCGAGACCGACGACACGGGAGCGGTCGACGGTGCGTCGTACCTCGGTGAGCCAGGTCCGGCGCTGGACCACCGCGCGCCGTTCTACCTCGGGTTCGTCGGTGCCGCCGGCGCCCTGGTGGCGTTCTGGCTCCTGACCAACATCGCGGCGATCGGCTCGACTCTCATCCTGATCGTCGTGGCCCTGTTCCTCGCCGCGGGGCTCAACCCCGCGGTGACGTTCTTCGAGCGCCACGGCCTGCGGCGGAGCTACGCGGTCCTCGTGGTCATCGTCTGCGTGCTCGTCGCAGCCGTGCTGTTCCTCGTCGCCATCGTTCCGGTGATCACCGACCAGGTGAAGTCCATCACCGATCAGGCGCCGCACTGGTTCGACCGGCTGCAGAACAACCAGCAGGTGCAGAACCTCGACAACGAGTACGACGTCATCAACAAGGCCCGCGACTACGTCACCGGCGGGGACTTCGTCGGCACCCTCTTCGGGGGTGCGCTGGGCATCGGGCTGGCAGTGCTCGGGGCGCTGTTCAACGCGTTCATCATCCTGGTGCTGACGCTCTACTTCCTGTCGTCGCTCGACACCACCAAGAACGCCCTCTACAGCCTGGCTCCGGCGTCCCGCCGCGACCGGGTCAGCAGGCTCGGCAACCGGATCATCGAAAGTGTCGGCGGCTACGTCTCGGGCGCCTTCATCGTGGCGATGTGCGCCGGGATCTCGTCGCTGGTGTTCCTGTTCGCCGTCGGCCTCGGGCAGTACGCCGTCGCGCTGGCCTTCGTGGTCGCCCTCCTCGACGTGATCCCGATGATCGGCGCCACCATCGGCGCCGTCGTCGTGACCCTCATCGCCTTCGCCGAGGACCCGAAGATCGGCATCGCCTGCATCGTCTTCTACGTCGTCTACCAGCAGGTCGAGAACTACGTCATCTACCCGCGGGTGATGTCGAAGTCAGTCGACGTCCCGGGCGCGGTCACCGTGATCGCCGCGCTCGTCGGCGCGGCCCTGCTGGGTGTGGTCGGCGCGCTGCTCGCGATCCCGACCGCGGCCGCGATCCTGATGCTGACCCGTGAGGTGTTCGTGCGCCGGCAGGACCAGCGCTGACCGACGATGGAGCTCGAGTTCACCGACGCGGTCTTCGAGTGGCGCGGCCCGGCGCCGTACCACTTCGTGTGGGTGCCAGAGGACGACGCGGAGGAGATCCAGGACGTCGCCGCGGCGATCACCTACGGCTGGGGGATGATCCCGGTCGCGGTGACGATCGGTGCGACCACCTGGACGACGTCGCTGTGGCCCAAGGACGGGCAGTACGTCGTGCCGCTCAAGGACCGGATCCGGAACGCCGAAGGGATCGGTCTCGGTGATGTGGTGACGGTGCGCCTGCGGATCGACGTGTAGCCGGCTAACCCAGAGCCCCGATGAACGATCTGAGCACGATCGGGAGGCCGTTCCGCGAGAGCGCGGCCGCCCGGTCGGCATCCGGTTCCACGTCCACATCCACTGACGGAACACGCACGGAACCGGCCTGGTGTTGCACCCCCTGGCCGGGAATCTTGGTGGCCGCTGACCAGCAGGCGAGCCGCGGGGTGATGACAGGACTAATGTTCCGCTGTGACCTCGGCGCCGTTCACCTACGAGCTCGATGAGCAGCGCCGCCTCCTCGTGCTGCACGGGGAGCTGGACGAGCCCGCCAGCAACGAGCTGCGCGAGACGATCCTGAAGGCCACCGACGAGCTGACCTCAGATCTCGCGATCGACCTCGCCGACGTCACGTTCCTGCCCAGTCCTGCCATCGGTGTCCTGGCCACGTCGAAGGCCGACGCCCACAGCCACGGCGCAACGCTCACCTTCGTGGCACCCGCGGGCTCGGTCGCCGCCCGGTTGCTGACGATCTGCGCGCTCGACCACGTCCAAGCGCTGGACTAGTGGTTGCCTAGCTCTCGGGCCGCTGCCAGCTCAGTGGCACCCGGGCCGTGACGACGGTGCCTTCGGAGCGGTCGACGCTCCACGAGTTGCTCAGCGCGTCCACGATGGCCAGTCCGCGACCGTGGCCGACCTCGGGCTCGAGCGCCCGTGGCTCACGGGCGCCGTGCGACCCGGCGTCGCGGACCCGCACGACCAGCGCGTCGTCGAGGAGCTCGCAGGTGAGCTCGACGGTGCCGTCGTCGTAGGGGTTTCCGTGCGCGACGGCGTTGGCGACCAGCTCGTAGGCCACGAGCGCAGCGTTGTGCCGAAGCTCGTCGGTCGTGTTGTGGTCGGCGAGGAAGTCCAGCACGAGCTCGCGAGCCACCGCACCCGCGTTCGCGCCGTGCTCGAGGCGCTGGCTGACCGTGCGTGTCCCCACACCGTCCCCCATCAGGCCCCCGGTCCCTCCGTAGAGGAACCGACTGTAGTCCGTCAGGCAGGCCTGGACGGCCGGACGACCACGGACCGCTCGCCCAGCTTGACCGCAACCACGCCGGCCAGGATCAGCAGCCCGCCGAGCAGCTGGACCACGCCCGGCAGCTCGTCCAGGAGCAGCCACGCCCAGCAGACGCTCGCGACCACCTCGAGCAGGGCCACGAAGGACGCCAGTCGCGAGCCGAGACGGCGACCTGCGGCAATACCCGCGACGTAGGACAACGCGGCGGAGACCAGGCCCAGTGCCACCAGTGGGAGCCACCAGGCAACGTGCCCGCCGGCGTACGACGCCGGGGCGGTCGAGGCGCGCATCGGCAGCAGGCCGACGACCCCCAGCGCACCGAGCCCCAGCGCGCCCACGAGCAGGCCGCCCCAGGCCAGGACCAGCGGCGGCAGGCCGTTGTCCTCGTCCGCGCTGATGATGAAGTACGTCGCGCAGCCGACCATCGCGCCCAGCGACCACAGCACGCCCCGGACGCTCAGGTCGGCGCCCGAGACCAGGTCGAGCACCAGCACCAGGCCGAGCGCGGCCAGCCCGGCGCCAGCCAGGGTCAGCCGGCCGGGCCGCTGCCCGTGCCGCAGCCACAGGAAGACCACGACCGCGGCAGGCGCGGTGAACTCGATGAGGATCGCCGGCCCGACCTGCATGTGCTGGACCGCCGAGAAGTAGCAGAACTGCGCGCCCGCGACCGCGATGGCGCCGTACGCCGCGAGGAGGCCTAGATTGCGCCGCAGCAGGGCCCACCGACCCCGCAGCCCGGCGAGGCCGAACGGAGTCAGGACGACTGCCGCCAGGCCCACCCGGACGAGAGTCATCGCCCCGGGGCTCCAGCCGGTCTCGATCAGACCGCGCGCCAGCCCTCCAGCCATCCCGAACGAGACGGCGGACACGACCGCGAACACCAACCCGGCCGTCAGCCGTGACGTGGCCGCGTCGGCGCCGGTGGCGTCGAGCGGGCTGTCATGGGTCACCGTGCTCATGGAACATGACGATATCGGCGGATGGGGTAAGGTGTCAACGTGGTTT
>JAWWPK010000457.1:0-8508 GCA_033854925.1 Nocardioidaceae bacterium
AGAAGCTGCGCGCCGACGACTGACAGGTCTGCTCAGCGAAACGACCCGCCCGGACTGCTCCGGGCGGGTCGTTCCGCTCGGAGGGCCTGCGTCAGCGGCGCCGGGCAGCCAGGTAGCCGAACCCGGCAGCGAACCCGGCCGAGGTGAGGGCTCCCAGCACCTTGCTGCGGGCCGGGATCCCGTCCGCCCGGGCGATCAGGACCGTGTTCGCCACGTTGAGCCCGGTGATGATCGGGTTCCCCTTGGTGGAGTCGATCGCGCCGATCAGAGAAAGCGTCCCCAAGGTGGCCGTGCTGCTCCCCCAGAGCCGGGTCATGGTGATCAGCTTGGGGTCGTTGCCCAGCCCGTAGAGCGCGGTGAACACCCTCGGCGCCACCGTCGCCACCACTCCGAAGCCCACGGCCCCGATCGCGAGTCCCTGCTCCAGCTGGTCGAGGTCGATGTCGTTGCCCACGGCAAGTCCTTTCGAAAGCGGGTGAGCCGCGACCATATCCCCGGCGCTACTCAGCTCGCGGCGAGCGCCGACCCCTGCTTGTACTCGTCCCAGGGGATGTTCCAGTCGCCGTAGCCGTTGGTGGACTCCATCGGCCGGTCGGTGCCGGTGTAGTCGACGACGTCGCCGCGGACGCTCATGTGGTAGAGCCAGTCGGCGTTGGAGGTGCTCATGCCGGTGCAGCCGTGGGAGACGTTGGCGTAGCCCTGGGAGCCCACGGACCACGGCGCGGCATGGACGAACTCACCGGAGTAGGTCACCCGCATCGCCCACTGGACGCCCTTGATGTTGTAGGCGTCCGCGCCGGTGATGCCGACGGTCTCGGAGTTCATGTCCTTCGAGTCGAACTTCTCGATGATGACCTTGATCCCGGAGCGAGTGGTGTACTGCGGCTGCTGGCCGGTGGTGATCGGGAGGGTGCGCAGCAGCTTGCCGTTGGAGAAGACCTTCATCTGGTCGGTCTTGGTGTCGACCTTGTAGATGTGGGCGTCACCGACCTGGAACTGGACGTCGCGGTCCTCCTGGCCGTAGACGCCGTTGCCGGCCTCAACGCCGTTGATGTCGGCGTTGACGTCGACCTGGGTGCCGGCCTTCCAGTACTTCTTCGGGCGGTAGTGCACCTCGGTGTCGCTGAGCCAGTGCCAGGTGCCCGGCTGCTCCGGCGTGGTGGTCACGTGCAGGTTCTTCTCGATGTTCGCCCGGTCGGTCACGGGGACGTCGAACGTGACGATCACCGGCATGCCGACCCCGACCGTCTCGCCGGGCAGCGGAGCGACCGACGGGTAGGTCTGCTGGGAGAGGGCGAGCGCCTGGGTCGTGAACTGTTGCTTCTTGGTCACGACCTCGCCGTCGTCGCCGGCAACGCTCGCCTTCACGGTGTACGTCGTGCCGGGCTCGAGCAGGTCATCGGCCTTCCACTTGCCACCGTCGCCCGCGATCGCGCCGGTGAGCGCGCCCACGTCGCCGGAGCCACTGACCGTGACGGTGCTCAGCCGGCCGTTGTGCGCGAAGACCAGGAGCTGCGTGGAGACCGGAACGTCGGTCTTGTGCTTGATGTTGGTCGAGACCGAGCCCGCATCGGGGTTGTCGGCGTTCGCCGAGCCGGATGCGCCGTCGGACGCGTCGGAGGAACCGTTGCTGGAGCCGGCGGAAGGGTCGGTGGTGTCGTCGGCCGAACCGCCACCCACGATGTCGTCGCCGTTGTCGCAGGCGCTGAGCATCGAGGTGCCCAACAGCAGCGCGGCCAGCGCCACCAAGCCGCGGACGCGACGTCGGCGAGAGGACATGCTCCACTCCCTGGACTCCCACGAAAGCACCCGAACCGTCCGGCCCGGACCGCCCCAGAGTATCCGCTGGCCTGGAGAACCCACGAAACCACGCATGGCCCTACGACGGCCCGGAAGCGCCCGAAGTTGCCCTCAGCAGGCGCTAGTGAGCGTGCTCACCCCGGTAGTACTCGTAGATCCAGCCGACCAGCGCCATCCCGCCCAGCACTCCGCCGATGATCAACAGCCACCACGCGCCCGCGGCGATGCCGAACACCCCGGTGCCGAGCGCCAGGGCGGTCCACAGGGGCCACCAGGAGTAAGGGGGGAAGAACCCCAGCTCGCCCGCGCCGTCGGCGATCAGGGCGTCCGTGCGGTCCTCCGGCCGCGGGTCCATCCGCTTGGCGTGGAAGCCGAGATAGATGGTCACCATCAGCGTCAGCAGCGTGGTCATGACCAGCGCCGAGGTGCCGGTCCAGTCCCCGCCGTGGTCGCTCGCGTCGGTCACCAGCCAGTACGCCGGGGTCACCAGCACGAGGAAGATCGTGCACGCGGCGAAGATCCAGGCCTCCGCCTTCATCGGTCCCCGCCGTCCTCGTCCTGGGTCCGCTCCTCGATCAGCTGGTCGCGACCCTCCATGTTCGGCGCGTCGGCCGACCGGCCCTCGGCCGCGGCCTCGTTGTCCTCGAGCTCGATCGCGGCGATCTCCGGGTGGTGCAGGTCGAAGGCCGGCGACTCCGAGCGGATCCGCGGGATGGTGACGAAGTTGTGCCGCGGTGGCGGGCAGGACGTCGCCCACTCCAGCGAGCGGCCCCAACCCCACGGGTCGTCGACCTCGACCAGCGGCCCCTTGCGCGAGATCCACACGTTGTAGAGGAACGGCAGCGTGGAGGCGCCGAGCAGGAAGGCCCCGATCGTCGAGACCTGGTTGAGCGTGGTGAAGCCGTCGTTGGGCAGATAGTCGGCGTAGCGGCGCGACATCCCCTCGACGCCCACCCAGTGCTGCACCAGGAAGGTCGTGTGGAAGCCGACGAAGAGCAGCCAGAAGTGCACCTTGCCGAGCCGCTCGTCGAGCATCCGGCCGGTCATCTTGGGCCACCAGAAGTAGAAGCCCGCGAACATCGCGAACACCACCGTGCCGAACACCACGTAGTGGAAGTGCGCGACCACGAAGTAGGAGTCGGAGACGTGGAAGTCCAGCGGCGGGCTGGCCAGGATGATGCCGGTCAGGCCACCGAAGAGGAACGTCGTCAGGAAGCCGATCGACCACAGCATGGGGGTGTCGAAGGACAGAGATCCCCCCCACATCGTGCCGATCCAGTTGAAGAACTTCACACCTGTGGGTACGGCGATCAGGAACGTCATGCCGGAGAAGAACGGCAGGTCGACCGCGCCGGTGACGAACATGTGGTGCGCCCACACCGCGACCGAGAGGATCGCGATGCCGAGCGTCGCGCCGACCAGCCCGATGTAGCCGAAGATCGGTTTCCGGCTGAAGACGGGCAGGATCTCGGTCACGATGCCGAAGAACGGCAGCGCGATGATGTAGACCTCTGGATGGCCGAAGAACCAGAACAGGTGCTGCCACAGGATCGCGCCGCCATGGGCGGCGTCGAAGACGTGCGCACCGAGCTGTCTGTCTGCCTCGAGCGAGAGCAGCGCGCCCGCGAGGACCGGGAACGCGATCAGCACCAGCAGGCTGGTGACCATCGTGTTCCACACGAAGATCGGCATCCGGAACATGGTCATGCCGGGCGCCCGCATGCAGATGATCGTGGTGATGAAGTTGACCGCGCCGAGGATGGTGCCGAGACCGGCCATCCAGAGCCCCATGATCCACAGGTCGCCGCCGACGCCCGGTGATCGCACGGCGTCGGACAGCGGCGTGTAGGCGAACCAGCCGAAGTCGGCGGCGCCGGTCGGCGTCAGGAAGCCCGACCCGGCGATCAGGCCGCCGATCAGGAAGAGCCAGTAGCTGAACATGTTCAGCCGCGGGAACGCGACGTCCGGAGACCCGATCTGCAGCGGCATGATCGCGTTGCCGAAGCCGAAGAACAGCGGCGTCGCGAACAGCAGCAGCATGATCGTGCCGTGCATCGTGAACAGCTGGTTGTAGAGCTCGTCGTTGACGACCTGCTGGCCGGGGTAGGCCAGCTCGGAGCGCATCAGCATGGCCATCAGGCCGGCGATGAGGAACCAGCAGAACGACGTGACGAGATAGAGGTTGCCGATCACCTTGTGGTCGGTCGTGGTCAGCACCCGGACGACCTGCTGCCCCAGCTGTCGGCGGTTGCCGACGACTGTGGTCGGGTGCGACGCGGTGGCGGTCATTGCGATCCCTCCACGGTTCCGGAGTCGAGGCCCTCTTGCGTGTAGGCCTCCGAGCCGCCCAGCAACGGAAGGTCACTGGTCAGGCCGGCGTCCTGGAGGTCCTGGAGGTGCTGTTGGTAGGCGTCGTGGGAGACCACGTGGACCTCGAACAGCATCCGCGAGTGGTAGACCCCGCAGAGCTCGTAGCACTTGCCCTTGAAGACGCCCTCGCGGGTCGGCCTGATGACGTAGTGGTTCACCCGGCCCGGGACGACGTCCATCTTCATCAGGAAGACGGGGACGCCGAAGTCGTGGATGACGTCCGGGCTGTGCAGGTTGAACCGCGTCGTCTCGTTGACGGGCAGCCACAGCTCGGGGATGTAGGAGCCGGTGCCGCCGTCGTGGACGTAGGAGCCGTAGGCGAACTTGTCGTCGTAGCGGTTGTCGTCGGCGGAGTTGTCCGGGTCGCCGACGCCGTAGTTGAACGTCCACGACCACTGCTGACCGGTGACCTCGATGATGTTGTCGGGCGGCGTGTCGTCCTTCAGGACGAGGTTCTGGATGTGCACCGTGTGCTGGAAGAAGACGACCACCATCACGACCGGGGCGATCGTGTAGAAGATCTCGAGCGGCAGGTTGTAGCGCGTCTGGACCGGGATCTCGTCGTCTGAACGCCGCCGGTAGCGGATCACGACGTAGAAGATCAGCCCCCACACGACGGCGCCGGTGACGAGGGCGGCGATCCACGCGCCCTGCCACAGGCTCAGCACGTGCTCGCCCTGCGCGGACGCCGGCTCGGGCATCGCGAGGCGCTTGCCCTCCTCGGAGCAACCACTCGCCAGGAGAGCGATCCCGACGAGGGGTACGGCCCAACGCGCGACGCGCTTCAGACCCACGAAAGAGCCCCTCTCGACCAACACCTAGGACAGGGCTGAGCCTAGACCAAGTGCAGCCCGTGGAAGCCCCCGGGTCGGGCGGCCCGGACAGGTAGTTTCGCAACGTGTACCTGGACACCGCGTCCTCCGAGCCGCTGCACCCCGCAGCCCGCGACGCGATGCTCGCTGCCCTCGACCGGGGGTACGCCGACCCGCGCCGGCTGCACGGCTCCGCACGCGACGCCCGGCTGATCCTCGACAACGCCCGGGAAGCGGTGGCCGGTGCCCTCGGCGTACGCCGCGACGAGGTGTCGTTCACGTCGTCGGGGACCGACGCCGTGCATCGAGGGCTGCTCGGACTGGCCCGGCCCGGCGTCGCAGTCGCGCACGCGGCGGTCGAGCACTCCGCGGTCCTCCACGCGCTGGCGTGGCGGCCCGACCTGCAGCTGCGCCCGGTCCGGGTCGACCACCTCGGCCGCGTCGACCTCGCCGATCTGGGCGAGCCCGACGTGCTCGCGCTCCAGTCGGCCAACCACGAGGTCGGCACCTGCCAGCCGGTCGCGGAAGCGGCCGGCGGCAGCCGGCTCGTGTTCACCGACGCCTGCGCCTCGATGGGCCGGCTCCCGCTCCCGGACGGCTGGTCGGTGGCCGCCGGCTCGGCGCACAAGTGGGGCGGGCCGGCCGGCGTCGGCGTCCTGCTGGTCCGCAAGGGGACGCCGTGGCGCAACCCGTTCCCCCCGGACGACCGGGTCGACGAGCGGGTCGCGGGCTTCGAGAACGTGCCGGCAGTCCTCGGCGCCGCGGCAGCGCTCCAGGCCGTGGTCGCCGAGCGCGACGACGTCAACGCTCGCCAGCACGCCCTCGTCGACCGGATCCGGGCTCGGGTGTCCACGATCCCCGACACCGAGGTGGTCGGAGACCCGGCCGACCGGCTCCCGCACCTGGTCACGTTCTCGTTCCTGTACGTCGACGGCGAGGCGATCGTCGACGCGCTCAACCGCCGCGGCTTCGAGGTCGCGAGCGGCTCGGCCTGCACCGCCTCCACCCTCGAGCCCAGCCACGTGCTGGCGGCCATGGGGGTGCTCACCCACGGCAACGTCCGGGTCTCGCTGACCCGAGACGCCAGCGAGGCCGAGGTCGACGCGTTCTGCGACGTCCTGCCCGATGTCGTGGTCGAGATCCGCAAGGACGCCGGCATGTGACCGCCGATCTCGAGCTGGACTGCCGCGGGATGCTCTGCCCGCTCCCTGTCATCGAGCTGGCCAAGCGGATCGGCGACGTCGAGGTCGGCCAGACCGTCGCGGTCGCCTCGACCGACGTGGCGGCGGCGTACGACGTCCCGGCCTGGTGCCGGATGCGCGGACAGGAGTACGTCGGTCAGGAGCCCGCCGCCGACGGGGTGCCGCGCTACCTGGTGAAGCGCCTCAGCTGACCGCGGTCAGGTGCGGGCGGACCGCGTCGGCCGCCTCGCCGCCGTACGACACGTCCAGCCGGGCGAGGAACTGCTCGGCGGTGAACGTGTAGTCCTGCGGGCCGACCGTCTCCACGACGTACGCCGCGAGCACGCAGCCCACCTCGGCGGCGTGCTCGAGGCTCAGTCCCCACGCCAGCGCCGCCAGGAAGCCGGCCCGGAAGGCGTCGCCGACGCCGGTCGGCTCGAGCGCGGTGACGTCCTTGGCGGCGGGTCGCGTGAAGTCGACACCGCCCCTGCTGCGGACGTGGACACCGTCCTTGCCGAGCGTCGTGACCTGGATGTCGACCCGCGACAGCACCTCGTCGGCGGACCAGCCGGTCTTCTGCTCGATCATGTGCGACTCGTACTCGTTGGAGAACAGGAACGCCGCGCCGTCGATCAGGTTGCGGATCAGCTCACCTGCGCCGAAGGCGAGCTGCTGGCTCGGGTCGGCGATGAACGGGTAGCTGCGCTGGCGGCACTCCTCGGTGTGGCGGAGCATGCCGTCGGGGTCGTCGGCGCCGATGAGGACGTACGACGGGGAGCCGACCTTCGCGACGATCGGCGCGAGCTCGACCAGCCGCGCCTCGCTCATGGCGCCCGGGTAGAACGACGCGAACTGCGCACCCGTGGTGTCGGTGGTGCAGACGAACCGGGCCGTGTGGTGGGCGTCGGAGATCCGCACGTAGTCGCAGTCGACGCCGTGCCGCTCCAGCCAGGAGCGGTAGTCGGCGAAGTCGTCGCCGGCGCAGCCGACCAGCACCGGGCGCAGGCCCAGCCGGCCCAGGCCGAAGCACATGTTGGCCGCGACGCCGCCGCGGCGGATCTCGAGATCGTCGACCAGGAACGACACCGAGAGCTTGTGCAGCTGCTCGACGACGAGGGAGTCCTCGAACCTCCCGCCGAAGCTCATCAGGTGGTCGGTGGCGATCGACCCGGCGATCAGCAGGGAGCCGGCCCCATGGGCAGCACTGTCAGGCACGTCGGGAAAGCCTAGGGGGAAATGCTACCCACGCGTACTTCTGGGCGTACCCAGCGGTAATCCGTAGCGTCGAACTCGTGAGCGCCTTCTTCGAGCTGGACAGCCCCCGGACCATGCGCGCCGACGCGGCCGTGGTCGGCGCCCGGCTGCCGCTCGTCGCGCCGCGGCTGGCCTACACCGACCTCTACGCCGGCTACCCGACCGACCTGCCCAAGCTGGAGATCGAGATCACCGAGGCCGCGCAGCGGATCGCCAACGCCCTGCAGCTGCATCTGGACTGATCGGCCGTGTCGAAACCTCCGCAACCCGCGCTGGGAACCAAACAAAGCAAAAGCCCCCGCCGTACGGCGGGGGCTTTCGTGTGCTTGGGGTGATCAGTGGAAAGAGTCGCCGCAGGCGCAGGAACCGCCCGCGTTGGGGTTGTCGATCGTGAACCCCTGCTTCTCGATGGTGTCGACGAAGTCGATCATCGCGCCGTTGAGGTAGGGGACGCTCATCCGGTCGACCACCACGCCCACGCCGTCGAAGTCGGTCACCACGTCGCCGTCGAGGCTGCGCTCGTCGAAGAAGAGCTGGTAGCGCAGACCCGAGCAGCCGCCCGGCTGCACGGAGATCCGCAGCGCGAGGTCGTCGCGACCCTCCTGCTCGAGGAGGCTCTTCACCTTGGCGGCCGCCACCGGGCTCAGGTTGATGGCGTCGGTGCGGCGCTCGGTGTCGAGCTGGGTCTCAAGCTGCTCGGTCATGTGCTCCAGGCTCCCAAAAGTGTGAGTGCAGGCTCGTGCTACTGCCTGCGTCAAGTCTCGCACATCGACGGTTATTCCCGGTGGTTGTGGGCGCTCAGCGCGACCAGGTGCGCGCCGTGCGCGCCGCCAGCTCGGCCAGGGCCGCGACTGGCTCCGCGAACGCGCGCTCCTCCCCCACCAGGTCCACCAGCGCGTACGCCGACTCGATGCCCAGCGCCCGCATCTCCCGGGACCCGATGAGCACCTTGCCGGCCAGCACCACGCACGGCCGCAGCGCCTCCTCGGCCACCGTGGCGACGCCGTGCGGCACCTTCCCCGCCCGGCTGGAGTAGTCGAAGGCGCCCTCACCGGTGACGACCAGGTCGGCCTGACGCGCGCGCTCGGCCA
>JAWWPK010000458.1:0-3480 GCA_033854925.1 Nocardioidaceae bacterium
CCCCCATTGCGTAGCGCTACCCGCGCCGCGGCCAAGCCCCTTGATGCCTCCGGGGCGCCAGCCCCGGGCCCTCCCCGCGCATCACCCTCGCTGCGTCATCACGGTGGGGGAGGGCGGGCTCGTCAGCCGCTGCGCGGCTTCCTCGCCCGCTGGACTGGCCACCGCTGGTCGAGCTTGTCGAGACCTCCGCAGCCTGCGATCGGACTCGCCCCAGTGATCAGGCGCCGAGGCGCTTCCTGCGGGCGTTGGCCCAGAGCACGCCGCCGACTGCGACCACACCGCCCACCGCGAGCGCGGCCAGCGTCGGCTTGGCGGGCACGCGGCTGCGCAGTGCGACCGGCTTGGTGAAGACCAGGATGGGCCAGCCGTGGGCCGCTGCCGCCTTGCGGAGCTCCTTGTCCGGGTTGACCGCGTGGGCGTGGCCCACCACCTCCAGCATCGGGACGTCGGTGACCGAGTCGCTGTAGGCGAAGCTGCGCTCGAGGTCGTAGCCGCGCTGTTCCGCGAGCTCGACGATGGCCCGGGCCTTCTCGTCGGCGTACGCGTAGTAGTCGATGTTGCCGGTGTACTTGCCGTCGACCTCCTCGAGCCGGCTGGCGATCACGATGTCCGCGCCGAGCAGGGCGCCGATGGGCTCGACGACCTCGGTGCCGCTGGTGGAGACGATCACGATGTCGCGGCCGGCGAGCTTGTGCTCCGCGATGAGGGTGACGGCCTCGTCGTAGACGAGCGGGTCGACGACGTTGTGGAGGGTGTCGGCCACGATCTCGCGGACGGTCGCCACGTCCCAGCCGGCGACGAGGGTGGACATGAACGCCCGCATCTTCTCGATCTGGTCGTGGTCGGCGCCGCCGACGACGTAGACGAACTGGGCGTACGCCGAGCGCAGCACCGCGCGCCGCGAGATGAGGCCGCCGGCCTGGAACGGCCTGGAGAAGGCGAGGGTGCTCGACTTGGCGATGATCGTCTTGTCGAGGTCGAAGAACGCCGCGCTGCGGACGAGCGGAGCGGCCATGCCTCCATCGTAGGGATCCGGCAGACGTCCACAGGTGAGCCTCCCCGGGCGCCTGTCCACAGGTGTCGGGTCCGAGCCCGACCCCGGCCGTCGCGCCGGGGATCGTCGACCTATGGACCGCGCCCTGCACCAGCCCCTGCTCGCCACCGCCGACCCCGCGCTCGCCGAGGAGCTCACCCGGCTGTCCGCGGCCGCCGGGGCCGCGGTCGAGGTCGCCTCGACGACACCCGAGCTGCTGGGCGCCTGGAGCACCGCCCCCGTGGTGCTGGTCGGCGCCGATCTTGTGTCGACCCTGGTCGACCTGGCGCCGCCGCGCCGGCCCGGTGTCCAGGTCGTCGCGTGGTCACCGGCGCCGCCGGGGTCGTTCCGGGACGCGCTGCTCTTAGGCGCCGAGCGGGTCGTCGAGCTGCCCACCGGCGCCGAGCTGATCGCCGAGCTGCTCACCGACCTTGACGAGGTGGGCCGCGGCGAGGGCGTCCTGGTCGGCGTCGTGGGTGGTTCCGGCGGCGCCGGGGCGACGACGCTGGCCTGCGGGCTCGGTCAGGTTGCGGCAACGCGCGGGCCGACGCTGGTCATCGACCTCGACCCGCTGGGGCCGGGGTGTGACCGGGTGCTCGCCCTCGATGACGCTCCCGGCGTGCGGTGGGACTCACTCGGCACGGCGTCCGGCCGGCTGAGCGCGCGCTCGCTGCGAGAGGCGGTGCCGCGCCGCGACGGCCTGGGCGTGCTGGGGTGGGGTTCCTCCCCGGCTGCGCTCGACGCGACCGCGGTCCGCGAGGCGCTGTCGGCTGCGCGTCGTGGCCACGACACCGTGGTGGTCGACCTCCCGCGCTCGGGCGACCTCGCGGCCGAGACGGTCGCCCGGTGCGCGCTGGTCGTGGTTGTCGTCGTTCCGACGGTCACCGGCGTCGCGGCCTCGGCCCGGTGGGTGGCCGCGGTGCACGACTCAGGCCGGGTGGGGCTGGTGGTGCGAGGTCACCACGCCGACCCGCACCGCGTCGCCGACCTCGTCGGTGCCCCTGTGCTCGTGACCATGGCCGACCAGCGCGGGCTGGCCGAGGCCCTCGACCTCGGCCTGGGTCCGGTCCGCTCCCGGCGCGGTCCGTTGGCTGCCGCGGCCCGCGAGCTGCTCGCCGCCGTGGGTCCGATGACGGTCGCGGCATGACCGTTGCCGAGGTCGAGCCGGAGGTCATCGAGCGGGTCCGTGAGCGCCTTGCCGACCGGCCCGGCGAGCTGTCCCCGCACCGGGTCGCCGAGGCCTTGCGGGCGGCCGGCCGGCCGGTCGGTGACGCGACGGTCCTGGCCGTCTACGAAGCCCTGCGGCGCGACGTCCTGGGTGCGGGTCCGCTGGAGCCACTGCTTCGGCTGCCCGGCGTGACCGACGTGCTCGTCAACGGGCCGGACCAGGTCTATGTCGACCGCGGCGACGGGCTGGAGGCGACGGCCGTCCGGTTCGCCGACGACGAGTCGGTGCGGCGGCTCGCCCAGCGCCTCGCCGGCATGGCCGGTCGGCGCCTCGACGACTCGGCCCCGTTCGCCGACCTGCGGCTGCCCGACGGCAGCCGCTGTCACGCGGTGCTCGCGCCGGTGTCGCGGCCCGGCACCGCGATCTCGCTCCGGGTGCCGCCCGCGCGGGCCTTCACCCTCGGCCAGCTACTCGACGCACGCACCCTGACCACCCGCGGTGCCGAGCTGCTGCAGGCACTGGTGGCGGCCCGAGTGGCGTTCCTGGTCACCGGAGGCACGGGCAGTGGCAAGACCACGCTGCTTGCGGCCCTGCTGTCCCTGGTCGACCCCGCCGAGCGCCTCGTGCTCGTCGAGGATGCTTCCGAGCTGCGCCCCGACCATCCCCACGTCGTCGCGCTCGAGGGGCGGCCGGCCAACGTCGAGGGCGCGGGCGCCATCGAGCTCCGCACCCTGGTCCGGCAGGCCCTGCGGATGCGCCCCGACCGGCTGGTCGTCGGCGAGGTGCGAGGTGCCGAGGTGGTGGACCTGCTGGCTGCCCTCAACACCGGTCACGACGGAGGCTGCGGCACCGTGCACGCGAACTCCGCCGTCGACGTGCCCGCCCGGCTCGAGGCGCTCGCGCTGGCCGCCGGTCTCGACCGCGCGGCGACCCACAGCCAGCTCGCGTCGGGCGTGGGCGCGGTCGTGCACCTGGCGCGTGGGCGTGACGGTGTGCGGCGGCTCGCCGAGATCGCGGTGCCCCGCCGGGGTGCCGACGGGTTCGTCACCATGGTCCCGGCCGTCTCGCTCGTCGAGGGGGCGCTCCGCGACGGGGCTGCTGCGGCCGAGCTGGCCCGGGTGCTCGACCGGTGACGCCCCTCGCCCTACTGGCCGCCCTGTCTGCCGCGGCCGCACTGGCTCTCCTGGCTCCGGTGCGGCCGCGGTTGCCATCGCCGTCCCGGGCGAAGCCACCAGGCAGCCGGCCGGTGCCGCTGCTCCTCGTCCCGCTGCTCCTGTGG
>JAWWPK010000459.1:0-2749 GCA_033854925.1 Nocardioidaceae bacterium
GCCGAGGCTTTCGATGACGAGCAGAACGCGGCGTACGACGAGCTGGTGGCCCGCCGGGCGAAGCGGGTCCCGCTGCAGCACCTGACCGGCAGCGTCGGCTTCCGCTACATCGAGCTCGAGGTCGGCCCGGGTGTGTTCGTGCCGCGACCAGAGACCGAGTCGGTCGTGCAGTGGGCGGTCGAAGCGATTGCTAGGGAGGGCTGGGACAGCCCGCTGCTGGTCGACCTGTGCACCGGCAGCGGCACGATCGCCTTCGCCCTCGCCAACGAGGTGCCCGGCGCGACGGTGCATGCCGTCGAGCGCGACCCTGACGCTCTGGCGTGGACCCGCCGCAACGCGGCCAACCGGGTCAAGGCTGGCGACCCCGAGGTGCACCTGCACCTCGGCAGCGTTGAGGGCGCGCTCCCGGACATGGACGGCCGCTTCGACCTGGTGGCCAGCAACCCGCCGTACGTCGCAACCACCGAGGCACACATCCCGGACCCTGAGGTCGTGGACCACGACCCGGAGATCGCGCTCTTCGCCGGGGAGGACGGCCTCGACGTGATCCGGCTGGTCGAGCAGGCCGCGCGCCGGCTGCTGAAGCCCGGTGGTCTGGTCGTCGTCGAGCACTCCGACCGGCAGGGTGCAAGCGCACCCGAGGTGTTCGCGAGCGCCGGCGGTTGGAGCGAGGTGGCGGACCACCGAGACCTCGCCGGTCGCGACCGCTTCGTGACGGCACGGTGGCAGCCGGAGGGGACAGCGTGACGACGTTCGACGTGCGGACCGACTCGGCCGCCGGTGTGCAGGCTGCGGTCACGGCGATCCAGTCCGGTGAGCTCGTTGTGCTCCCGACGGACACGCTCTACGGCATCGCCGCCGACGCCTTCTCGCCGCTCGCCGTCAACCTGCTGCTGGCGGCCAAGGGGCGCGGGCGCGACCTGCCGGTCCCCGTCCTGGTCGGCTCGTGGCGCACCCTCGACGGACTCGTGGACGAGCTCGGGCCGCTCGCGCGGCGCATGGTCGAGACGTTCTGGCCAGGGCCGCTGACGCTGGTGGTCCGCGCGGCGCCGAGCCTCGCGTGGGACCTGGGGGAGACCCGCGGCACCGTCGCCGTGCGGATGCCTCTGCACCCGGTTGCCCTCGAGATCCTCAACGTGACCGGGCCGCTCGCCGTCAGCAGCGCAAACCGCAGCGGCCTGCCGCCGGCGGTCGAGGTGTCTGAGGCAGAGCGGCAGCTCGGGCAGTCCGTGAGCGTCTACCTCGATGCCGGACCGGTCGGGGAGCCCGTGGCCAGCACCATCGTCGACCTTACGGGCGACCACGCCCGCGTCCTGCGCACCGGCGCCGTCGATGTCGAGCGCCTCCGCGAGATGGCCCCCGATCTCGAGGTGACCGGATGAGCGGAGGCAGCGAGCGGTGCCCGCGACGAAGGAGTGGGCGTGCCGCGCGCAGCTGGAGCGAACATGAGGCAGCAATGAGTCCTGACACCTTCCGCGTCCTGCATGTGTGCACGGGCAACATCTGCCGGTCGCCCATGGCCGAGCACCTGATGCGGGAGGGGCTGCGCAAGCGCCTGGGCGACGACGCCGGCCGCTTCGTGATCGAGTCGGCCGGCACGTGGGGTCACAGCGGCTCCCCGATGGAGCCCTTCGCGCTCCGGACCCTGTCGTCGTACGACGTCGACGGCGCGTCTTTCACGGCCCGCGAGCTGGTGGCCGAGCACGTCGTGGCCGCCGACCTCGTCCTCGGTGCGACCCGCGAGCACCGCGCCGCCGCGGTGGTCCTTCACCCGCGGGCCGCGGCCCGGACGTTCACGCTCCGCGAGTTCGCCCGGCTGACCGGCGCCGTCGACGCCGCCACGCTGCCCACCGGCGACCCCGTCGAGCGGGCCCGCGCGCTGGTGCGGGCCGCCGCCGCCAACCGCGGCCTGGTGCCGGTCGACAACCCGCGCGACGACGACCTGGACGACCCGTATCAGGCACCCGTGTCCGCCTTCGCCACCTGCGGCGCCCTCGTCCACACCACCCTCGAGGGGCCCCTCGAGCTCCTCGCGCCCCACTGACCCCAGGCGGCACGCGTCCTTCGCGGCCTGCCCGCCGCACGCGCCCGGCGGCCGCCGACCCGTCGGGTGCAGGCTGAGGTGCAGGGAGTGGCGCGGCGCGGCTGGGGGAGGGGCGGTGGACGGCTCTAGAGTGGCGGGACAGCCCGCGCAGTACCGCCACGGCCGGCAAGGAGCCCCCATGACGAGCACCCCCTTCTGGGGCCCCGACTTCGACGCCCTGCAGGCCGAGGACCCGGAGATCGCCGGCGTGGTCCTGGACGAGCTGACCCGGCTGCGCGGCGGCCTGCAGCTCATCGCGAGCGAGAACTTCACCAGCCCCGCCGTCCTCGCCGCCCTCGGCAGCACGTTGTCCAACAAGTACGCCGAGGGCTACCCGGGCAAGCGCTACTACGGCGGTTGCGAGGTCGTCGACCGCGCCGAGATCATCGGCATCGAGCGGGCCAAGGAGCTGTTCGGCTGCGAGCACGCCAACCTGCAGCCGCACTCAGGGGCGCAGGCCAACTTCGCGGCGTACGGCGCCCTCCTCACTCCCGGCGACACCGTGCTCGCGATGTCGCTGCCGCACGGCGGCCACCTGACGCACGGCTCCAAGGTCAACTTCTCCGGCAAGTGGTTCTCGGTCGTCGGCTACGGCGTCGACTCGGACACCGAGCTCATCGACTACGACGAGGTTGCGAGGCTCGCCGACGAGCACCGGCCCAAGAT
>JAWWPK010000460.1:0-6509 GCA_033854925.1 Nocardioidaceae bacterium
TAGTCGGCGCGGGCGGCCTCGATCGACACCTTGCCCCACCGGACGTCCCGCAGGACGGCGTCGGGCACCCGGCGGAGCGGGTCGCCCCAGCCACCGCCGCCGGTGGTGCGGATCCGGATCACCTCGCCGGCGGTGACCGGCTCGGCGTCGGCCAGCGCGTCGACCTCGCGCTCGTGCGGGCCGCCCGCGTCGATGGTCACCTGGAACGACCTGCCGGCCTTGCCGCCCTTGACCCCCCAGCAGGCCAGGATCGACCGGTCCGCGATGGACATGAAGTGGCCGTCCTTGAGCATCCGGATCTGCTTCTCGTAGCCGAGGCCGCCGCGGAACTGTCCCGCTCCCCCGCTGTCGACCGCGAGCGAGAGCGACTCGACGCGGAACGGGAAGCGGGCCTCGGTGAACTCGGTCGGCAGGTTCCGCGAGTCGGGTACGACGTGGATCGTGTCCTCGCCATCGGCGTAGTAGCGGCCGCCGGAGCCGCCGCCCAGCACCTCGCGCATCAGGTAGGGGCGGCCCTCCAGGTCGTCGCCGTACACGCCGGTGTAGCGGATCGTCTCCTGGTCGGCCGGCATCCGGCCGTCGACCGCCTTGGCCACCACGCCGGAGAGCACGCCGAGCAGCCGCAGGATCACGAAGGTGCGGGCGTTGGTCGGCGCCGGGAAGACCGGGGTGAGCAGCGTGCCCGGCGGCGGGAACCGCATCTCGATCAGCGGCACGATCCCCTCGTTGACGTCGAGCTCGGCCATCCGTTCTGGGGTGTCGGCGAGGTTGCGCAGGATCGGCGCCAGCCACTTCTTGAGGAAGACACCGTCGCTGGCGTCGCCGACGTGGTTGATCGGGCCCTTGGCCTGCGGCGACGTTCCGCCGAAGTCGAGGATCAGCCGCTCGCCGTCCGGGTCGTCGGCCGGGGTGCGGGTGAGCGTGATGCGCTGGGTGTGCAGCATCGGCTCGTCGACGCCGTCGTGCTCGGCGTAGTCCTCCCAGACCCAGGTGCCGACCGGGATCTTGGTGAGGATCTCGCGGCGGTAGGTCTCGGTGGTGCGGGCCAGGATCGCGTCGAAGCAGGACTCGACCGTCTCCACGCCGTACCGGTCGAACAGCTCGCCGAGCCGCCGCGCGCCCATCAGGCAGGCCGAGCACTCGGCGTCGAGGTCGGCGGCCAGCGACTCGGGCATCCGCGAGTTGCGGGTCATGATCGTCAGGGCGGCGCGGTTGGGCACGCCGGCGTCCCAGAGCCGGATCGGCGGGACCATCAGGCCCTCCTCGAACACGCTGGTCGCGTGGCTGGGCATCGAGCCCGGCACCGCGCCACCGATGTCGTCGTGGTGGCCGAACGCCTGGACGAACGCCACCACCTTGCCGCCGCTGAACACCGGCACGGTCACGCAGAGGTCGGGCAGGTGGCCGATGCCCCCCTCGGAGCGGTAGACGTCGTTGTGGAAGAAGACGTCGCCCTCGCGCATCTCGTCGAGGGGGAAGTCTCGGGCGACCGGGTGGACCAGCGCGGAGTACGAGCGGCCGGTCAGCTTGCGCAGCAGCCGGTCGTGGATGCCGGCCCGGAAGTCGTGGGCGTCGCGGATCATGGGGCTTCGGCTGGTCCGCCCGATGGCGGTCTCGACCTCCATCTCGACGCTGGCCAGCGAACCCTGGACGATCTCGACCAGCACGGGGTCGGCGCTGGCCCCCGCGTCGTCGGTGAGGTGTCCGTAGGGGAACTGGGTCGGAGCCTTCTGCGACTCGGTCATGACTCGCTCCTCGTCACGATCAGGTTGAGGTACTCGTCCACCCGCACCTCGAACCCCGGGTGCACCGGCACCGTCGAGCCGAACTCCTCGATGATCACCGGACCGGCCACCGCCTGGCCCGGCCCGAGCGCCGTCCGCTGGACGACCGGCGTGTCGACGTACCCCTTTTCCGCCTCGAAGCAGACCGCTCTCCCGGTGGTTGAGGAAGGCGCGCTGGCGCCTGTCTCGAGACCCCGGGCTTCGTGCCGCTGGATCTCCGGTCTCCGGATGGGGCCGACGCCGGAGACACGGAGGTTGACCCACTCGACCTGCTGGGTCGGGTCGCCGGAGAAGTCGTAGCCGTAGAGGGCCTTGTGCTCGGCGTGGAACCGGTCGGCCACGTCGTCGAGCACGGAGTCGTCGATGGCCCCGTCGGCCACCGGCACCCGCACCTCGAAGGCCTGGCCGAAGTAGCGCAGGTCGGCGGTGCGGACGAACTGGTGCTGCTCGGGCGCGAACCCCTCGCCCTCGAGTGCGGTAGCGGCGCGCGCGGTCAGCTCGTCGTACGTCGCCGCGACGGTGGCCGGCTCCAACGCGTCGGCGAGCGCGACGGCGGTCTGCACGTAGTCGTTCTTCACGTCGACCGTGAGCAGGCCGAACGCCGAGACGTTGCCGGGGTTGGGCGGGACCAGCACGGTCGGGATGCCGAGCACGTCCATCAGCCGGCACAGCAGGAGCGAGCCGGAGCCGCCGAACGTGGTGAGCGTGAAGTCGCGGACGTCGAGCCCGCGCTTGACCGTGACCTGGCGCAGCGCGTTGGCCTGGTTCCAGGCGGAGATCTCGAGGATGCCGGTGGCACAGGCCTCGGGCGTCAGGCCGAGCTTCGAGGCGAGCGCCTCGACCCCGGCCTGGGCGGCGCCGACATCCAGCGGGATCTCGCCGCCGAGCAGGTGCGGCGGGATCCGGCCGAGCACCACGTGGGCGTCGGTGATCGTCACCTCCGCGCCGCCCTTGCCGTAGCAGAGTGGCCCGGGGTCGGCGCCGGCCGACTGCGGCCCGACCTTGAGCGTCCCCTCCGGCGACAGCCAGGCGATCGAGCCGCCGCCCGCGCCGACAGTGACCACGTCGATCATCGGGATCTTCGACGGGAACGCGCCGACCGACCCCTCGGTGGTCAGCGTCGGCTCGCCGTCGATCACGACCGACACGTCGGTCGACGTACCGCCGCCGTCCGAGGTCAGCACCCGGTCGAAGCCGGCCACTTTGGCGATCAGCGCCGCGCCCAGCGCACCGGCGGCCGGGCCGGACAGGACCGTGGTGATCGGCTGGTGCACGACCTCGTCGGCCGAGAGCACGCCGCCGTTCGACTTCATGACGTAGAACGGGATCTCACGGTCGTCGTAGGCGGTCATTCGCTCCGTGATGTTGGTGACGTACGCCGAGAGCCGGGGCTTCACGGCCGCGTCGACCAGCGTGGTCATCGCGCGCTCGTACTCGCGGTACTCGCGCAGCACCTCGCTCGAGAGCGACACGACGGCCTTGGGATGCTCCTCGAGCAGGACCGCCCGCATCCGCTCCTCGTGCGCGGGGTTGGCGTAGGAGTGCA
Organism: Nocardioidaceae bacterium; assembly: GCA_033854925.1. Taxonomy (GTDB): domain Bacteria; phylum Actinomycetota; class Actinomycetes; order Propionibacteriales; family Nocardioidaceae; genus Nocardioides. The sequence continues at coordinate 3,331 of JAWWPK010000460.1, forward strand.
GGAAGCAGACGCCCAGGGTGTCGACGCCCTGGTCTCTGAACCAGCGCGCGACCACACGGGCGCCCTCCTCGTCGAAGGGCCGCACCTCCCCGCCGGTGACGTCGAGCCGGCCCTCGACACCCTTGACCAGGTCGCGCGGGACGATCCGCGGCGGCTTCACCCAGAAGTAGCTGTTGCCGTAGCCGTCGGGCACCGACTGCCGGGCGATCTCGAGCATCGCCTCGTAACCGGTGTTGGTGACGAACCCCAGCCGGTCGACCTTGCCCTCGAGCAGCTGGTTGGTCGCGACCGTGGTGCCGTGGCTGACCGCGTCGATGTCCGCCCCACCCGCGCCGAGCAGTCCCAGCACCTTGTCGATGCCGGCCAGGAAGCCGTCCGCCGGGTTGGCCGGGGTCGAGGGCGTCTTCGTGGTGACGAGCTCGCCGGTGTCCTCGTCGAAGGCGACGACGTCGGTGAACGTGCCACCGGTGTCGATTCCGATGCGGATGCGGCGGGTCATGGGAGAGTCCCCTGGAAGGTTGTGGACGAGCTGGAGCTGGCCACCACCTTGCCGGACGCGACCACGTGCGCGGGAGGGGCGTGCTGCGCGAGCACCTCGCGCAGGGTGGACAGGTGGTGCACGACGAGGTCGGCGTTGCCGCCGGGCTCGAGCCGATGATCGGGTACGCCGAGCACGCGGGCGGCCGTGGTGGTGACCGCGTCGTAGACGAGGTCGAGACCGGGCTGGTCCAACGCACCGAGGGCGTGCGCGGCGAGGAAGGCGACCTCGACCATGTTGTGCCGGCCGAACGGGTAGTAGGCGTCCTCGATGTCGTCCTGGCCGAGCGCGACCGGGATCCCCATGCCGGTCAGCTCGCGGACGGGGAGGTGCAGCGAGCCCGTGTGCGGGTCGGAGACGAAGCCGAGCCCGGCCCGGCGCGCCAGCCCCACCAGCCGCTCCAGGGTCGGCCGGTCGTAGAGGCCGATCGCCCGCGCGTGGTTGGCGACGCCGCGGCCGACCAGGCCGTGCTCGAGCAACGCTGTCGCCAGCATCTCCGTGGTGCGGAGCGAGGCATCGCCGGCGTCGTCGACCAGCATCGCGACTCGTCGGCCGTGAGCCGCCGCCAGGGCGCACATGCGCTGGACGTGCTCGCGAGCCTCCACGTCGGAGTGCTCGATCCACGGGATGCCGCCCACGACGTCCGCGCCGAGCTCGACCGCCTCGCGGACCAGCTCCTCGGCGCCCGGGTCGCACAGCAGCCCGTCCTGCGGGAACGCCACCACCTGCAGGTCCACGACGCCCCGGAACTCCTCGCGCAGGGCGAGCAAGGGGATCACGCCCTCGAGCCGCGCCTTGGTGTCCACATCGGCGAAGGCCAGCACGTGCCGGACGCCGTGCCGGACCGCCTCGACCACTGCGCGCCGGGCATTGGGCTCGATCCAGGCGCGGTCGTAGTCCGCCTTGACTGCGGACGCGAGCTCGATCGAGGTGCGCGCGGAGCCCCTGTCACCCGCGGTGTACGCCGTCAGGGCGGCGTCGCCCACCCGGTCGAGGGTGTGCACCTTGTCGAGGTGCAGGTGGGCGTTGACGAAGCTCTCGGTGACCAGGGCACCGGCCGCGTCGACCTCCTCGCGGCCGCCGATCAGGTCCTGGCTGACCTCGGCGATCCGGGCGCCGTCGATCCCGATCCGCCATCGCCCCTCGCGGCCCCGGAGCGTCGCGTCCGCGACGACGAGGTCGTGAGTGCTCAAGCGTCAGGCCCGAGCTGTGTCTCCAGTGCCGCCTCGAGCGCCGCCGCGACCTCGATCAGGAACCGGTCCGCGCCGTGCGCCGTCACCAGCTGTACGCCGACCGGCAGCCCGGCACTCGTGTGCCCGAAGGGGACCGAGATCGCAGGGCAGCCGGTGACGGTGATGAAGTAGCACGCCCGCATCCAGTCGAGGTAGGTCTCCATGGGCTCGCCGTTGATCTCGGCTGGGAACTCCTGGTCCGCGGGGAACGGGGGCACCTGTGACGTCGGCAGCACCAGCAGGTCGTGGTCTGTGAAGAACTCTCGCATCCGCTCGGAGAGTGCGGTGCGGCCGGCGTACGCGCGGGCCACGTCGGCACCGGTGAGGTGCTCACCGGCCCGGATGTTGTCCGCCAACGAGGCCTTGAAGTCGTCGGGGTGCGCCGCGAGCAGCTCGCCGAACACCGCCTGGAAGTGCCAGGCCCGCAGGGTCCGGAAGGTGTCGTCCGCCTCGGCCAGGGTGGGGTACGCCGAGGAGACAGTGGCCCCGGCGGAGGTCAGGACCTCTGCGGACCGGCCCACGATGTCGGCGACCTCGGTGTCCACCTCGAGCTGTCCGCCGAGGTCGGGCGAGACCGCGACCCGCAGCCCGGTGAGCGACCCGGCCACGGGTGGTGCAAACACGATGCCCGGGTCGCCGAGCGCCTGCGGTGCGCGCGGGTCGGGACCGGCCATCACCGACAGCAGCAGCGCGAGGTCACCGACGTTGCGGGCCAGTGGCCCGCCGACCGAGGTGGTCTCCCACTGGTTGTGCGCCGGCCACTGCGGCACCCGGCCCAGGCTGGGTCGCAGACCGACCACGCCGCAGAACGACGCGGGGTTGCGCAGCGAGCCGCCCATGTCCGAGCCGTCCGCCAGCGGGACCATGCCCGACGCGAGTGCGCAGGCCGCCCCACCCGACGAGCCGCCGGCGGAGCGGGTCGGGTCGACCGGGTTGAGCGTCGTACCGAAGAGCGTGTTGAAGGTGTGCGAGCCGGCCGCGAACTCCGGCACGTTGGTCTTCCCGATCACCACCACGCCCGCACCCCGGACCCGCTCCACGATCAGCTCGTCCTGCTCGGGCACGAAGTCCTTGAAGAGCGGCGAGCCGAACGTCGTCCGCCAGCCGGCCACCTCGTGGGTGTCCTTGAACGCGAACGGCAGCCCGTGCAGCGGGCCCGGCTCTGCGCCGGTCGTCAGCGCCTCGTCGGCTGCCGCCGCGCCCTCGCGCGCCCGCTCCTCGTCCAGGCTCACGATCGCGTTGAGCTGGGGGTTGCGCTCGGCGATCCGCGCCAGGTGCAGGTCGAGCAGCTCCCGGGCCGAGATCTCCTTGGCCCGGACGGCGGCCGCCTGCGCCCGGGCCGTCGAATCCACGGTCAGGTCACGCACCAGGGGCCCCGCCCGTTGCACCGGACAGGCACTTCTCACGGC
>JAWWPK010000461.1:0-6506 GCA_033854925.1 Nocardioidaceae bacterium
TGGGCTCGACCAGATCGAGCAAGCGCGGCGACTGAGGAACGAAGTCGCCGCAGCGGGTCGAGATCACCGCAGCCGGTGCTGGGACGTAACCCACATCGTCCAGCTTCCAGCGCAGGCTGCGGAGGTCTCGACAGGCTCGACCAGCGGTGAGCCAGCTCTAGCCCATGCTGCGGAGGTCTCTAGTCGCCTTTGTGCTCCAGACCCGTGATCCGGATGCCGGACTGCACCTTGTACTTCCGGTTGATCGAGATCAGCACTGCGGTGAGCGGCTCGAGCTGGCGGGCCAGCCGCAGCTTGCCGGCGCTGATCCCCTCGCGGCCGGTGACGGCCTTCGCCAGCTCCATCGCCACGGCCTTGCCGTCGTCGCTGTCGCCCACGCAGAGGACGTCGTCGTCCAGGTAGTCCTCGTCGCCCCAGAGCGCGACCGCGGAGACGTTGTGGAAGGCGCCGACCACCGTCGCGTCGGGCGCCAGGGCCTGGGCCCGCTCGGCCGCCGACCCCTCGCCGGCGTCGATGACCAGCCCGTGGGCGCCGCGCTTGTCGAAGGCGAGCGGGTTGACGCAGGAGACGACGGTCTTGCCGGCCAGCGGGAGCGCGGCGACAAGGTCGTCGTGGCCGTCCCACGGAACCGCGACCACCACCACGTCGGCGTCCGCGCAGGCGTCCGCGTTGGCGGCCCCGGTGACCTCGCCGGCACCGCTGGTGTCCGCCAGCCGGGCCCGGACCTCCTCGGCCGTCGCGACGGCCTTCTCGGCCGCCCGGGAGCCGATCACCACCGCGTGACCGTGCCGCGCGAACCGGTAGCCCAGTCCCTTGCCTTGAGGGCCGGTCCCACCCATCACCGCGATCCGGTACGTCGTCACGCGGGGGATGCTCCCACGCTTGGCCAACGTGACCACGTAGCGGGGCTTGCGTTGGTACTTTCAAAGGCATCAAGGACACGGAACCCGAGGCGATGGCCAGAGCAGTACGCGGAGACATCCAGGGGCTGCGCGCCATCGCAGTCCTGACGGTCATCGCTGCCCACGCCGGCGTGCCGTTCCTGCCCGGAGGCTTCGTCGGCGTCGACGTCTTCTACGTCATCTCCGGCTACCTCATCGCCTCACTTCTCTACCGCGAGGTGCTCCTCACGGGGAAGATCTCGATCGGCGCGTTCTGGGCCCGCCGGGCCCGGCGGATCCTGCCCGCGGCGACCCTGGTCACCGTCGTGACCGTCCTGCTCTCCCTGGCCTGGATGAGCCTGATCGACGCCCGCCAGGTCGTCATCGACGCGCTCTGGGCCTCGGCGTTCGCGGCCAACGTCCACTTCGCCCAGCAGGGGGTCTACTACTTCGCCCAGGGCGACGGTCCCTCGCCTCTCCAGCACTACTGGTCGCTGGCCGTCGAGGAGCAGTTCTACCTGGTCTGGCCGCTGCTGCTCGCGGCGTGCCTCGGCGTCACGGCGTGGCTGGGCAGGGGCAAGTCGAAGGGACGGCGCGTGGAGCGGCTGCCGCGCAGCGCGGTGCTCACCATGCTGGTCGTCCTCACCCTCGCATCGCTGGCCTGGTCGATCCACGCGACCGTCGCATCCCCCGGGTCGGCGTACTTCTCGACCCTGACGCGGGCGTGGGAGCTCGGTGCCGGCGCCCTGGTCGCCCTGGTGCCGCCGACGTTCGTACGCCGCCTCACCCGGCTCAGCCTCGAGACGACGGCGGTCGTCGGCGCGGTCATGCTGGTGGCCGCCTGCATCGTGATCACCCCCAAGACGCCGTTCCCGGGGATCGCGGCCGTGCTGCCGGTGGCCGGCACCGCGATGCTGATCCTGTCCGGCGGCGCCACCGACGCACCGGGCCGGCGGACCACGTCCAGCCAGGTCCTGGCGGTCGCACCGATGCGGCTGATCGGCGACTGGTCCTACTCGCTCTACCTGTGGCACTGGCCGGCGTTCATCCTGCCGCCCATCGCCCTGGCCCGGCCGATGACGCCGCTCGAGAAGGGCATCGCGATCCTCGTGGTGCTCACGCTCTCGGCGTACTCCTACCGCTTCATCGAGGTGCCGTTCCGCACCGGCAAGCCCGCGCACAAGCTCGTCCGCCGGCGGGCACTGGTGCTCTACCCGGCCAGCGCCATGCTCGTGGTCGCCACGGCGGGCGGGGCCTGGTGGTGGACCGGCGTCCAGGGCGGCGAGCACGGCGACACCCCGCCGATCACGGTCGCCGGCGCACCGATCGACGGGGTCCACGACAACACCGAGGCCCTGGTGCGCGCGTCGGTCACCGCCGCCAAGGACAAGCGCGCGGTGCCGAGCAACCTCACCCCCGACCTGCTCAACCTGCGCGACTCCATCGCCGACGTCGGCGACTGCGACTACGAGGGCAATGTCCGCAAGCTGTGCCCGCACGGTGACGGTGAGCGCTCCGTCGTGGTGATCGGCGACTCCCACGCCCGGGCCTGGATCCCGGCCTTCAACCGGATCATCGACGCCGGCAGCTGGACGGCGTACTACCTCGTGAAGCCGCAGTGCACCGCCGCGCACATCACCATCGCCTCGCTCGACTCCGACGAGCCGTTCACCGACTGCTCCGACTTCCAGGACTGGGTGATCGACCAGGTCAAGGCGATCCATCCCGACCTGGTGGTGGTCGCCTCGTCGCCCCCGGTCAACGGCGTCTTCGACGGCAACGACCGGGTCACCTCGTCCGACGGCATCATCCCGATCCTCCGCGCCGGGTACGACGACCTGTTCCTCCAGCTGAGCCAGTACGCCGACCAGGTGGCCCTGGTCCGCGACGTACCCAAGTCGCCCGACGACCCGGCCACCTGCCTGTCCTCCGGCAGCCCCAGCCTCGGCGACTGCATGTTCGAGCCGGTCGAGCGGTCCACCGTGCTCGGCGACGTGGCCGTCGACTCGGCCCGGGCCTCCGGCATCGAGGTCGTCGACCCGACCCCCTGGCTGTGCTACCAGGGCGAGTGCCCGATCGTCATCGGCGGCACGCTGAGCTACCGCGACACCGACCACATCACCACCGAGTACGCCGCCAACCTCTGGAGCGAGCTCGGCAACGCGCTCCACATGCTGCCCGTGACCGCGGAGTGACTGCGTCCGCTGGTTGAGGAGCTTGCGCAGCAAGCGTCTCGAAGCCACTGAAACCTTCGCTACGAAGGTGCGTGGTTCAGTCCTCGCCTCCCCTGCGGTGGTTTCGACGCGCTGCCGTGACCTCGTTCCTCGGTCACGACGCTTGTTCAACCTGCGCCCGCCCACGCCGGCCGCTCGTTCCTCGCGGCCTGCTGCTCGCTTGCCATCGTGACAGTTCCACTGTCACAGTTGTGGGGTGCAGCTCTCGACTCCCCTCCAGTACGACGGCAACCCCCGCGCGACCGCTGACGCGGTCGCCGAGCTCGAGAAGGCCGGGCTCGACATGGTCTGGGTGGCCGAGGCCTACGGCTTCGACTCACCCACGCTGATGGGCTACCTGGCCGCCAAGACCGAGCGGCTCCAGATCGCCGCCGGCATCCTCAACGTCTTCTCGCGCACGCCTGGCGCAATCCTGCAGACCGCGGCCGGCCTCGACAACGTCTCCGGCGGCCGGGCGGTGCTCGGCCTCGGCGCGTCAGGACCGCAGGTGATCGAGGGGTTCCACGGTGTTCCGTACGACAAGCCGCTCGGCCGCACCCGCGAGGTGATCCGGATCGTCCGCTCCGGCCTCAAGCGGGAGCCGCTGGAGTCGCACGGGATCTTCGACATCCCGCTCTCGGAAGGCAAGGGGCTCGGCCTCGGCAAGCCGCTCAAGATCCTTGTCCACCCCGAGCGCGACACCATCCCGATCTGGGTGGCCTCGCTGGGCGACAAGAACGTCGAGATGACCGCCGAGCTCGCCGACGGCTGGCTGCCGATCCTGTTCATCCCCGAGCGGGCCCGCGAGGTCTGGGGCGACTCGCTGGACGCCGGCACCGCCAAGCGCGACCCCGGGCTCGGCCCGCTCCAGATCAGTGCGGGCGGCATGGTCGCGATCGGCGAGGACGTGAAGGGGCTGCTCGACTTCCTCCGGCCGATGTACGCGCTCTACGTCGGCGGCATGGGCGCCCGCGGCAAGAACTTCTACAACGAGCTCGCCCAGCACTACGGCTACGAGAAGGAGGCCAAGGAGATCCAGGACCTCTACCTCGACGGCAAGAAGAAGGAGGCCGAGGCCCTCGTCCCGATGGAGTGGATGGAGCAGAGCAACCTGGTCGGCCCCGCGTCGTACGTCCAGGAGCGGATCGCCGCCTTCAAGGAGGCCGGCGTCAGCCACCTCTCGATCGTCCCCGCGACCGACAACCCGGCCGCCACCATCAGTCAGCTCAAGGACTGGGTGTCATGACCCACCGGGAAAGCAGGCTGGTGTCATGAGGCTGGGGTCCCGCGGCAGGTACGCCCACCTGGACGAGATCCGGACCCTCGACCCCTACAACGACGCGGACCGCGACCGGATCGTCGCCCTGACCGGCCGCTACGACTTTCCCTGGGACTTCGACCAGGGCACGGCGATCGCGTTCCTGCGCGACTACGGCGTGCCGAGCATCGCCCGGCTGCTGGACCGGACCCGGGAGTTCGAGGACCACGGCGTCAAGCGGTACGACGACACGCTGTTCTTCCAGGAGGAGGCAGTGCTCGAGGGCGTCGACTCGGAGCGCTCGCGCGCCGCGCTCCGGAGACTGAACCGGATCCACGGCCACTACGACATCCCCAACGACGAGTTCCAGTACGTCCTGGCCACGACGCTGGTCGGACCGGTGCGCTGGATCAGCCGATACGGCTGGCGTGACCTCGACCCGGTCGAGCTGGTGGCCCTGACCCGGTTCACCACCCGGTTCGGCGAGCTGATGGGCATCAAGGGGCTGCCGGAGACCTACGACGGCTACCTCGAGCTGCTGACCTCCTACGAGCGCGAGCGGTTCGAGTTCGACCCCGCCAACAAGCGGGTCACCGAGGCCACGATCCGGATCGGCCTGGCCACCGCACCCTGGTATCTCAAGCTCGGCTTCCGCAGGGTCACCATCGCGCTGATGGACGAGCCGCTGCGCGAGGCACTCGGCTTGGAGCAACAGCCGCGCTGGCTGGTCGCCGCGGTGCACGCCGGGCTCCGGCTGCGGGCGCGGGCACTCCGGTTCGCCCGGCCCCGCACCGCGCCGTACGAACGGCACCACCCCACCTACCCCAACGGCTACGAGCCGAACCGGGTCGGACCGATGTCGATGCTGGACGAGCTGAACGAGAGGGAGCGGACCGGTGCCTGACAAGCCGTCCATCAACACCAGATCCATCTATGGGGAGGAACACGAGGACTTCCGTGCCACCGCGCGGGCCTTCATGGACAAGGAGGTCGTCCCCCACCACGACCAGTGGGAGAAGGACGGCCAGGTCGACCGCGAGGTCTGGCGCAAGGCCGGCGCGGCCGGGCTGCTCTGCTTCGACGTCGAGGAGGAGTACGGCGGCGCCGGGGTGAAGGACTTCCGCTACAACGTCGTGCTGATCGAGGAGATCACCCGTGCCGGCGCCAGCGGCGTCGGCTTCCCGGTGCACAACGACGTGATCGTTCCCTACATCTCCGCTCTGGCGAACGACGAGCAGAAGCGGCGCTGGCTGCCCGGCCTGGTCTCCGGCGAGCTGATCTCCGCGATCGCGATGACCGAGCCCGGAGCCGGCTCGGACCTGCAGGGCATCCGCACCTCGGCCGTCGACAAGGGCGACCACTACGTCCTCAACGGCTCGAAGACGTTCATCTCCAACGGCATCCTGTCCGACCTGGTGATCGTGGTCGCGCGCACCGACCCCGACGCCGGCCACCAGGGCATCTCGCTGCTGGTCGTCGAGCGCGGCATGGACGGCTTCGAGCGCGGCCGCAAGCTCGACAAGATCGGCCTCAAGGCCCAGGACACCGCCGAGCTGTTCTTCGACAACGTCGAGGTCCCCAAGGCCAACCTGCTGGGCGCCGAGGGCTCCGGGTTCGTCTCGCTGATGGAGAACCTGCCCCAGGAGCGGATCTCCATCGCCGCGATCGCCGTCGCCGCCTCGGAGCTCGTCCTGGACCTGTGCCTGGACTACGCGAAGTCCCGGCAGGCGTTCGGCAAGCCGATCGGCAGCTTCCAGCACAACCGGTTCCTGCTCGCCGAGATGGCCACCGAGGTGCACATCGCCCGGGTCTTCCTCAACGACTGCGTGACCAGGCTGAACGCCGGCGACGTCGACACCTCGCTCGCCTCGATGGCGAAGTGGTGGACCACCGAGCTGCAGACCAAGATCGTCGACCGCGGGGTCCAGCTGTTCGGCGGCTACGGCTACATGACCGAGTACCCCATCGCCAAGGCGTTCGTGGACTCACGCGTCCAGACGATCTACGGCGGCACGACCGAGATCCAGAAGGAGATCATCGGCCGGATGCTCGGGCTCTGAGCTGGCGGCCGCTGAGGCAATGCGGTCATCCCTCGACTCGATTGCGGACACCGGTCCAGACCATTTTCGCACGTGTCACTTTTGGAGAAGCAGA
>JAWWPK010000462.1:0-4935 GCA_033854925.1 Nocardioidaceae bacterium
GCCGTACGCCGGGTCGCCGACCGGGCCGCCCCGAGTGACGGGGGGCAGCAGGAGCAGCGCGAGCAACGGCTCCGCGACCGGTCCGAGGAGGCCGAGCGGGCGCTGCGCGAGCAGCGGCGCAGCCACAAGCTGGCGCTCGAGGCGCTCAAGGCCGAGGTGGCCACCCTGCGGCGCACGCTCGGAGAGACCCGGACCAAGGAGCGGGCCGCTCGCGAGGAGGCCGAGGCGGCCACCGGTCTGGCCGAGGAGACGGCGGCTCGGCTGGAGCGTGAGCTCCGCCAGTTCCGGGCGCAGGTCGCGAAGCTCGAGGAGCAGGCCGGTGACCAGCGTCGCGCGGCCCGCAGCGACCGCGACGACGTGACCGTCCGGGCCCGGCTGCTGCTCGAGACGATCAACGACGCCGCGGTCGGGCTGCGGCGCGAGCTCGGGCTGCCGAGCGCATCGGGCAACCCGGGGGACAGGATCGAGGCCGCGCTCGCCGACGAGGGAACCCGTGAGCCGACCTCGACGGGCTCGCTGGCATCCGACAGTCCGGCGCTGCTCGAGCAGTACCTCGCCCTGCCGAGGTGCCGCCTGATCGTCGACGGCTACAACGTCACCAAGACGACCTGGCCGACCATGAGTCTCGAGGCGCAGCGCGTCCGGCTGCTCGCCCTTCTCCCGGCGCTGGTCGCGCGCACCAGCGCCGAGGCCACGGTGGTCTTCGATGCGGCCGCCTCCGAGACCCGGCCGGTCGTGGCGTCACCGCGCGGGGTCAAGGTGCTCTTCAGCCCGCAAGGGGTCATCGCGGACGACGTGATCCGCGACCTGGTCGCGGCCGAGCCGGGGGGCCGCGTCGTGGTGGTCGTCACCGAGGATCGCGAGCTCGCCGACGACGTACGCCGGGCGGGCGCGCGCGTCGTGTCGCCAGGCGCCCTGATCCGCTCCCCCTGAGGCCCGGTGGGCTCCGTGTCGAGGGACTGTCGGTGGTCGCTGGCACCGTTCTCGACATGACGACGAGAATCGACTGCGACACCTGTGTGGTGCGCGGGCTGGCCTGCCACGACTGTGTGGTGACCGTCCTGCTGGGGCCGCCCCCCGAGCTCACCATCGATGACGACGAGCGGCGCGCTCTCGACGTGCTGGCCGAGGGCGGCCTGGTGCCGCCCCTGCGGCTGGTGCAGCCGGTGGCCGGTCCCGTCGTCGAGTCGGCGTGAGCGCTCCCACCGATGCTCAGGCTCTCCCCGGTCAGGCTCACTTGTCAGACAAAACTTGACACGCCTGTGATTCCTGTGACTGATGTGACTTGTGTGACAGGGGAGGCTGCACTGACCCTGATTGCCTGAAAAACGCTTGCACAGGAACGGTTGAGGTTTGGACGACCCACGGTGAAACCCACTACGGTGCTTCTCCAGGTGCTCGTGGAAGTGGTCCACCAGGTCCGCGCGGGCACCGCGTCGAACTCCGGGTCGTTTTCGGGCGGCTCGGGGACCGGGGAACCACACGCAGCCTGACCAACCTCGACCAAGACCGGGGTTGAGCTCAGGCAGCACCTGGGGTGAATCACCAGCAAGGGCGCCAAGGGTCGACAGGCCCGGGGCGAGGGAGCTGGAGTAGGGCAAGTCGTGCCCGAACCCGTCAGCTCACCCGGTAGGCGTACGACATAGTCAAGGAGACCTCCGCCTCGTGTTCCACGGACGGAAGCGACTGGCCACGGCCTTGTCGTGGCTGGCCCTCGTCGCCGGCGTTGGCATGGTCGGGCTGGTGCCCGCGCAGCCGGCCTCGGCCGAGCCAGACATCCATGACGTGCAGGCCCGCGTCGACACCCTCTTCCACGAGGCCGAGCAGGCCTCCGAGCGGCTGAACGACGCCAAGCTCGAGCTGGCCGACCTGAGCGGCGACCTGGTCTCGCTGCAGGCCGACCAGAGCCGTCAGGACACCAAGCTGGAGAGTGCCCGCGAGGACCTCCAGGACTCGATCGTCAGCCAGTACGAAGGCCAGAACCTCTCCGCGGTCGGTGTGGTCGCCAACACCGACGACGCGCACTCCTTCGTCTCGAACCTCTCGACGATGTCGGCCTACAACGACCTGCAGGCGCAGCTCTTCGACTCCTTCACCACCGAGGCCAAGGCGCTCCAGATCCGCGAGAGGGCGACCGCGCAGCGCGCCGAGGAGATCCAGAAGAAGCAGGACCAGCTCGCCGCCGAGAAGAACACGATCGACACCAAGCTCGCGACGGCCAAGGACCTGCTCGAGAAGCTCAAGGCCGACGAGCGCGATGCGCTGCTCAGCCGGGGCTCGGTCCAGATGCCCTCCGGCGTCGACGCCTCCGGCCGCGCGGCCATCGCGATCCGCTACGCCATGGCCCAGGTCGGCAAGTCCTACGTCTACGGCGCGGCCGGCCCCAACTCCTTCGACTGCTCCGGCCTGATGATGATGGCCTGGGCCCAGGCGGGCATCTCGTTGCCGCACTCGTCCAGCGCCCAGTACGGCGTCGGCCGCCATGTCTCCTCGGGTGACCTCCAGCCCGGCGACCTGGTCTTCTACTACTCACCGATCAGCCACGTCGCGATGTACATCGGCAACGGCCTGATCGTCGAGGCGGCCAACCCCGGTGCCGGGATCCGGGTGTCGGGCGTCTTCACGATGCCGTACGCCGGCGCGACCCGCCTGATCTGACCGAGCTCTGACAGGTCCGGCTCGACCCGGCTGACACACTCGGGACATGCAGGGGCGCAGCTCGTCACCTCATGGCCTGCTACGCGCCGCCCCACGGGCGCCCGGCGGCGTTGCCGTCGCTCGTAGATGGGCCTACAGCGACTTCGTTCCGGCGCCTTGCCGGGCATCCCGTGGATGCGACGCTCGCGACGGCCGAAGGTGACGAGCTCCGCCCCTGGTCGCCGGCCGTGGGTGCTCGGCGGTGCCCTCACGGCACTCGTGCTCGTGGTCGCGCTGATCACCTATCTGCTGGTTCGCTCCGAGCCGTACGTCGCTCCGGCGCCGTCGGGAACCGTCTCGAGGCCGGACCCGGCCGGCGCCGGGCACGCTCTCCAGCAGCTCCAGGACGCCGTGACCTCGCGGGACCTGTCGGCGGCCGCGGGGCTGGCCCCCGGCGGCGACCCGGCCGCGAGTGACCTGCTGACCGCGGTGGTCGCGAACGCGGACGCCCTGCACGTCGGAGGGTTCACCGTCCGCTACGTCGACGACGTCGGGGCGGTCGACCCGCAGGGCCGCTGGCAGGCCGCGGTGGACTTCACCTGGCGCTTCGACGGCTTCGACCGGGACCCGGTGCACGAGGAGGTGCTGGTCGGCTTCGAGCTCGAGCAGGGCGGATCCAGCGACGACGCGGTGGGGATCACGTCGTTCGGCGGCGGTGACCGGCACTCACCACTCTGGCTGAGCGGCCCGGTGGAGGTCCGTCGGTCCGCCACGTCGCTGGTGCTGGCCACGACCGCCGCGAACGCCGACCTGCTGGCCGGGCGGGCCGACGCGGCCGGGCCCGTCGTACGCGACCTGCTGCCGCACTGGGACGGCAAGCTCGTGGTGGAGGTCCCGGCGTCAGAGGAGGGGCTCGACGCGGAGCTGGCCGCCGACCCGGGCACCTACACCGACATCGCGGCCGTGACGGCGTCGGTGGACGGCACCGTCGCGCCCGACTCCGAGCTGCACGTCTTCGTCAACCCGGACGTCTACGACGACCTCGAGCCGGTCGGGGGCCAGGTCGTGATCAGCCATGAAGCGACCCACCTCGCCACCCGCGCGCCGCTCACGAGCGGAGTGCCGCTGTGGCTGCTCGAGGGGTTCGCCGACTACGTCGCGCTGCACGCGGTCGACCTTCCGATATCCACCACGGCCGGCCAGATCATCCAGCAGGTCCGCAAGGACGGGGCCCCCGACCACCTGCCCGGCCAGCCCGAGTTCGACCAGAGCGACTCGCACCTCGGAGCGGCCTACGAGAGCGCCTGGGTGGCCTGTCTGGTGCTGGCCGACGCGGGCGGTCAGGACGCGGTCGTGCGGCTCTACGAGCAGGTGTCGCGGGGCCGCGACCTCGACGGGCAGCTGCACCAGCTGTTCGGCCTCACCGAGGCCGAGCTGACCACCCGTTGGCGACAGCGGCTTCTGGACCTGGCCGCCAGGTCGACGGACGGAACCTGACGCCCTGACAGTGACCACCGGGCTGCCAGACTGACGGTCGTGACGGAGGGCAGGCGGGTGGCCGCCGGGGCGGCGGTCGTCGGGGCCCTCGCCTTCGTGCTCATCGCTGTGCTGCTGGTCCCGTGGGACCCGATCCCCGGTGGGCCGCTGCACCCGCCCTCGGCGTCCTCGGTGTTCACGGCCGAGGAGATCCGGCGCGCCGAGGACTACTCGGGGACCCAGCGGTTCCTCAGCTGGGCCGCGCTGGCGGTTTCGCTGGCAGTGGCATGCGTGCTGGGGTTCAGCCGGATCGGAGCCCGGTTCGTGGAGCGGGTGCGGGGCCCCTGGTGGTGGCGGGTCGTCGTCGCGGTCGTGGCGCTCGCTGTGGTCGGCCAGCTCGCCACCCTGCCGTTCTCGATCGTGCTGCGGCACCGGGCGCTCGAGTTCGGTCTGACGAACCAGGCCTGGGGCGCGTACGCCGTCGACGTGGCCAAGGGCCTGGCGGTGGACGTGGTGGCCACCTCGATCGCGCTGGTGGTGCTCGTCGGGGTCGCCCGCAGGTGGCCGCGCGCCTGGCCCGCCGCCGCCGGCCTGCTCCTGAGCGGGCTGGTGATGCTCGGGTCGTTCGTCTACCCGCTGCTGGTCGAGCCCCTTTTCAACAACTTCGAGCCACTGCCCGACGGTCCGCTCCGCAGCCAGGTCCTCGCGCTGGCCGACCAGGAGGGGGTGCACGTGGACGACGTGCTGGTGGCCGACGCGTCGCGGCGCACGACCACGCTGAACGCCTACGTGTCCGGCTTCGGCTCGTCCCGCCGGGTGGTC
>JAWWPK010000463.1:0-4996 GCA_033854925.1 Nocardioidaceae bacterium
GGGCCCGGGGCTGGCGCCCCGGAGGCATCAAGGGGCTTGGCCGCGGCGCGGGTAGCGCTACGCAATGGGGGCGGCGGCTATTGCCCGCGACGCGCCGCCCCAGCCCCGGGGCGCCAGCCCCGGGCCCGCCCCGACCCGGTGCCACGAGCGCAGACCCAGACCAGCCCCACCCCGACCCAGTCCCGAGTGTCAGCATGGCGTGTCAGGCCAGTGGGACCTGGTCCATTCGGACCATTCCCCAGCGTTCGTCCATTTCGGTCGCGCAGGGTTGCCGTCGCTGGCACTCTGGGCTATTGAGTTTCGGGACACAGGCGGTCCGGGCCGACCGGTCGACCGCTCCTCGGGAGAGGTGCGACATGAAGATCATCATCGGGGCCATGATCGTGGCGTGGCTCGTGATCGGCGCCGCAGCAGCAGGACAGCGCGGATACTTCGGCGACCACCGATCGGTCAACTGCAAGAGCGGTGCGGACACCGGGCTGACGGTCCTGGCCGGCCCGCTCAACTACGCCGGAGTGAACCCCAAGGTGAACTGCAAGGCGCCCCGGCCCTCGGCATGAGCCGGCCGGAACGTCGTACGAAGAGACGCCGCCCTCCCCCAGACGGGCTACTGGGGACCCCAGTGTGGTCTGGACGACCGGACCACTCTCGGTGACATCCCTCCCCGGGTACCGCACCATGTGCGGGCTGGCACTTGGGGGCGGTCTGTGGGGGATCGCGGGGGCTGGCTCTTTGGGGGAGTCAATGAAGATCGCCATCGGCGTTCTGTGCGCCGTCTGGCTGGTGACCGGCGCGTCCGCCGCGCAGCAGCGCCACTACTTCGGTAACACCGTGGCCTCGTGCGACGCGGAGGCCACCGTTGCCGTGACCATCGCCGCCGGGCCGCTCAACTACCACGGGGTCAACCCCAAGGTCTCCTGCCCGCAGCCGTCGGCATGATCCTCGGGGCCGAGGGGCGGGTGCGCCCCATGGTCGAGCTCGTCGAGCGCACTCTCGACCTCGAGCTCGCCGAGGTGAAGACCTGGTCCGCGCGTGACCGCGACCGCGGGCACTTCCTGACCCCGCGGCTCTATCCGGCGGCGGCCGTTGACGCGTGGCAGCCGGTGTCGGGAGACCCGCTGTCCTCGACGGACGACTACGAGGAGACCTACACGGTCGCCAGCGAGTCCATGTAGTCCTTGATCGTCGGCACGGCGGTCAGCCGGTCACGGAAGAAGTTGTTGATCAGGTTCACGACCTGGACCTTGGCGGACTCGATGTCCAGCGCGCCCGCCTCGGCCGTGGTCCCACCGGCGTTCGTCTCGTCCAGCGCGACGCGCAGCTTGAGCAGCGCTGCGACGAGCTCGGTCTCCTGCACACCGTCCAGCGCCTTCACCACGGTGAGCACGAGCTCGTCGGTCTGCGTCTGCACGGTCTCGTCGAGGATCGTCGAACCCGGCTCGGATGCGTTCGCCAACGTCCCGATCAGCGCCCAGACCTGGTAGAGCATCGTGGTGGGCTCGTCGAACAGCTCCCGCAGGTACGCCGCGTCGATGTAGCGGCCGGTCAGCCGGAACACGTTGTACATCCGCTTGGCGGCCTTGCCGTAGTTCTCGTGCCCCATGCCGATGTACTTGCGCACCTCGCCCTCGAGCTGGTCGATGTAGTTGTCGAGCGCATCCCCGGAGACGTGCTGGACGACCTTGGTGAAGGTCGGCAGCTGCCCGGCATCGAGGTAGACCTCCTGGAAGTAGGCGTCCAGGTAGCCGTCCAGGGGCACGATGTCACCGGCCGGTGACTCCCATGTCACGTCGATGACGTTGCTGGCGTTGGTGAGCCGCTTCTGGTCGGGGTCGGCCACCACCCAGTCGAGCTTGCACCAGCCCGGGTCGGAGGCGACCTGGTTCCAGTCCAGCGTGGTCGGGGCGCCGTCCACCTGCACGGTGAGCTGGCCGGCCTTGATCTCGTCGAGCTTCCACGAGATCGGCCCGCCCTTCTTCTGCGGCTCGCCGTCCTTGACGCAGTCGAAGGCGTAGGAGCTCCACTTCGCCTCGATGAACTGGAAGGTCGGCCCGCTCTCGTGCGTGAGCGCGTGGTCCTTCATCAGCATGGCCAGCATCGAGCACGCCTCCTCGCGGGTCGGCGCCTTGATGTTGAGCCGCTGGAAGAAGTCCGCGTCACCCGGGTGGGTCTGGATCTTCGACTGGGCCGCGGAGCCGGACAGTGCCAGTGCGCCCTCCGCGACACCTTCGGGACCCTTCACCTCGACGATCTCCCCGATCCGGCGGAACCGGACCAGGTCGGTCGGGCTGAAGTCGAGCATGCTCACCCGGTGGCCGAAGACACCGTCCTTCTCGTCGATGACGATGTCGGACGTCTCGACGCCCTCCTCCTTGGTCATCGCCGCGAGCCAGCGCTCGGTGTCGGCGGCGTCCAGCTCGATGCCGAGCCGCTGCGCGGACTCGACGAGGCGGGTGACGTCGTCGCCCGAGCCGGCGGCTGTGGGTTCGGTCATGGCGTGTGGCTGTCCTTTCGCCCGTACACAGGCTCGGCGTAGAGCGCCCGGAAGAGGGCGGCCTGGTCCTGTGCGTCGGAAAGAGCGTGATGCGCGAGTGGTCGTCCTGACAAGTACTTCGGGCCGAGCACGCTCATGCTGGTCTCCGCCCAGGTGCAGCCGAGGCGGCCCATGGCGAACGCCTTGATGTCCAGGGCTGTGTAGCCGAACGGGTTCCGGCCGAGGTAGCGCTCGAAGTAGTCGGCCACGAACATCCAGTCGAACGGCGCGTTGAAGCCGACGAAGACCGGCCGGTGGCCCTCGGGCGTCACGTCGACGACCCAGTCCGCAAAGCGCTGCAGCGCCTCGGCCGGCGGCTCGCCCATCGTCGCGAGGATGTCGATCGACAGCTTGCTGACCTCGAGCGCCTCCTGGGTGGACCGCTTGTCCTCGGGCTTGAGCTCGACGTAGAAGGTCGACTCGTCCGGGTCGTCGACCAAGCAGGCCCCGATCGAGAGCAGTGCGTAGTCCGCGGGAGTCGCACCGCCGGTCTCGACGTCGACCGAGATGTAGCACTCCGCGAGGTCGCGGTCCTGTCCCTTGCCGCGGCTCATTCTGCGAGCGTGCCACAGGGACCTGAGTGCGCGGGCTCAGACCCGCTGAGCGCCCCGGGCCTGCCGCGAGGGCCCCATGAGACGGCCCAATGGGCACGTGACCACGCGCCTCGAGGCCTGCCCCAGCTGCGGCCAGCTCCGCACCGCTCCTCCGCCCTCTCCGCTCGCACCTCCTCCTCCCCCGCCCGTGACGTCGTACGCCGCGCCCTACCCGGCGCCCTCGACTCCCCTTCCCGCTCCCCCCGCGCCGCCCGGCGGCCTCAGCGCCGCCTCCGTGCCCAAGATCCTGCTCGGGCTCGGCGCCACCTGCCTGCTCGTCGCGGCAGTGATCTTCCTGGCCGTGGCCTGGTCCTGGCTCGGCATCGGCGGCCGGACCGCCGTGCTGGTCGGGCTGACTGTCGGGGCCGCGCTGGCGGGCCAGTGGCTGGCCCGCCGTGACCTCGGTGTGGGCGCCGAGGCACTGACCACGGTGGCGCTCGGGCTTGTCGTGCTCGACCTGTTCGGGGCCCGCAACGCGCACTGGATCGACGTTGCTGCCGACGAGTCGTTCCTCGCGCTGCTCGGCGGTGCCCTCCTCACCGTGTCGCTGGTGCTCTGCGCCCCGGCAACGCGGCTGCTCGCTCCGCAGGTCGCCGCCCCTCTCGGCCTGGGACTCGCCGTCATCGGGATCGGCGCGGACACCGGGCACGGGCAAGTGGTGGCCACGGTCGCAGTGCTGGCGTTCACGGCGCTCGCGGTCGGCGGGCGGGCGCTCGGCACGGTGGTGCTGCCGTGGACCTCGGCAGCCGGCGCGGGACTGGCGTTCACCGCGCTGGTCGGGTCGGCCATGAACGAGGCGTCCGAGTACCCGTCGGTGCGGGGCCTGTGGGTCGAGGGTCACGGCATCGGCATGCTCGCGGTCGCCGCACTCGTGCTGCTCCCGTGGGCGATCGTCCGCAATCACGACGACCTCCGGCAGCTGGTCTGCGCGTGCGCCGTCTCGGTGCTCACCGTCGCCGCGGCCGTCCCCGTGCTCGACGGCGGCCTCACCGGGATCACCGTCACCGCGGCCGCGACGACGCTGGTCTGGACTGTGGTCGCGGCGGCCGTTCCGCCGCGGTGGTACGCCGTCCCGAGGGTCCCGCTCGTCGGCTCCCTGCTGGCGCTCGCGCCGGTTCCCGTGGTGCTCTCCGCACAGGCGCTCGCCAGCCTGCTCTCGGTCGGCGAGCCGTTCAGCACCGATGCGTCGGTGCGCCTGCACCCGGAGACGCCGATCGCGTCGCCGCTGTTGCTGCCGCTGGGGGTCGCGGTGGTCCTGGTCGCGGCGGTCCTGACCGTGCCTCGGTCGGGCTGGTTCCGCTGGCCGGTCGGCGCCGCGGCCGCGCTGACCGCATTCCTGACCGCATTCCTGACTGCAGCGCTGTTCCCGCTGCCGCTGTGGCTGTTCGTGGCCGCCCTGGGCCCGCTGGGGGTCGCGGTCGCGCTGCCCAGCGCCGTGCTCACCCTGCTCGCGCTGGCCGAGATCGTCCTCGTGGCGGCCTGGCTGCTGGTCCGCCGGGTCGCGGCCGTCGAGCCGATGGCCGGCACGGTGCTGCCGCTCGCCGCGGCGGCGTTCCTGTGGACGGGCGGCCACGTGTTCGAGGTGTCGTTCGAAGTCCGCTCTCTGGTCACCCTGGCGACCTTGGCGTTGCTCGCGATCGCGGTGCCCCGGATCGAGCTCGAGGTCTGCGCCGCGTTCGCGGTCGCGCTCTCGTCAGTGGCTGCGGTCGCCGCCGCCACCGACCCGTCGGTCTCGGCGGCGATCCAGCTGACCCTGGCCGGCGCCGCCGTGACCACCACGGCGCTGGTGCACCGCGACCACCGGGAGCTGGCCTGGCTGGGCGGCCTGCTGCTCGCCGCGGCCGATACCCAGGGCAAGCCGAGCATCGGC
>JAWWPK010000464.1:0-26533 GCA_033854925.1 Nocardioidaceae bacterium
GACAAGGGCCACACCCTCACCACGGCTGGCTCCGGCCTCCGGGTCGAGGTCGCGCCGGTCGAGATCGGCCGGATCGCGGCCGAGCAGGGGATCGTCCTGACCGACCTCCGCGCCGCCGAAGGTGGGCTGGAGGACCTCTTCCTCACCCTCACCGCCGACACCCAGCGCGACGACCTCACCCACGTTCCGGCCCCCGAAGGAGCCCAGGTATGAGCGCCGCCACCGTCGACTTCCCACACCTCGACGTCTCGAGCACGAGCCGGGTGCCGTTCAGCCGTCTGGTCAAGGTCGAGCTGCGCAAGAGCTACGACACCCGCGCCGGCTTCTGGCTGCTGCTCTCGATCGGCCTGCTCACGGCTGCGGTGATGATCATCCAGCTCGCGGTCGTGGTGGTGCAGGACCTGAACGTCTCCTACAACGACTTCCTGACGTCGACGAGCTACTCGATCGCGGTGCTGCTGCCGGTGCTGGGCATCCTGCTGCTCACCAGCGAGTGGAGCCAGCGGTCCGCGATGGTGACCTTCTCGCTCGAGCCGCACCGGCCGCGGGTGGTCGCCGCCAAGGTGGTTGTCGGCATGATCCTGGCCCTCGCGGCCGTGCTGGTCGCCCTCGTCCTGGCGACCGCGTGCAACGCGCTCTACGGACCGCTGTCGGGCAACACCGTCCACTGGGACGCAAGCGTCGCGCAGACCTCGGCGTTCGCTTTGCTCCAGGTGCTCGGAATGCTCACCGGGTTCGCCTTCGCCGCGCTCTTCCTGAACACCCCGGCCGCGATCGTGGTGTACATGATCTACTCCTTCGTCCTCCCCGGGCTGTTCGAGCTCGGCTCGCACCTGATCGGCTGGTTCGGTGACCTGCGTCCCTGGATCGACTTCAGCAATGCGCAGGACCCGCTCATCGATCCCGCCCTCTCCATGACCGGCCAGGACTGGGCGCACTTCGCGGTCTCGGGGTTCATCTGGCTGGTGGTGCCGCTGGCCATCGGCATGGCGCGCGTTCTCCGGGCAGAGGTGAAGTGAGATGACGGCCGCTGCCGCACAGCTCCCGCGCGAGCTCGACCTCAGCGACACCCACAAGGTGCCGTTCTCCCGGCTGGTCAGGATCGAGCTGCGCAAGTCCTATGACACTCGGGCCAGCTTCTGGCTGCTCGCCATCATCGGGATCGTGGTCCTCCTGGTGGAGGCGATCGTGCTGATCGTGACGGTGGCGCAGGACCAGTCGATCCAGTTCGGCGACTTCGTCGGCGCGGCGGCGTTCCTCACGTCTGTGCTGCTGCCTGTGCTCGGGATCATGCTGGTGACGAGCGAGTGGTCGCAGCGCACCGCGATGGTGACGTTCGTCCTCGAGCCGCGGCGCTCGCTGATCGTCTGGGCGAAGCTCGTGGTCGGGCTGATCCTGACCCTGGTCACCGCACTCGCCGCGACCGCGCTGGGGCTGGTGATGAACCTGCTGTACGCCGCCTTGCACGGCAATCCCGACTGGACCTTCGGCTGGAACTTCTTCTTCGGCTTCCTGATCGTCCAGTCTTTGGCGATGATCGGCGGCTTCGCCCTCGCGACGCTGCTGCTCAACACCCCCGCGGCCATCGTTCTGTTCTTCGTCTACAAGTGGGTGCTGCCCGGAATCTTCGCGGTCGCGGCGTTCAACATCGGCTGGTTCGACGACGCCAGCAAGTGGTTCGACTTCCAGCGAGCCCAGCAGCCGATCACCGACCTGACGCTCAACACAGGTGCGGAGTGGGCGCACCTGGTCGTGACCGGGCTGATCTGGCTCGGGCTGCCGCTGGCGCTGGGCGTGACCCGGATCCTCCGCGCCGAGGTCAAGTAGCAGACCCTTCACAAGAGCGTGGCCTCGCCGGTGTCCGGCCGAGGCCGGGCTGCAGGGCAGCCAGCTGCACGAGGAGCGGTTCGCCTTCCAGCAGGCTCAGCCGAGTCCCCGCTGTGCGCCGGCACCGACGTGCACGCCGGCGAGGAACTGCAGCATCGTGTCGCGGGTCCACCCCGTGTCGTCCGGGAACTGGATCAGCACGTTGCCCGCGGGCTCGCCGGGCCGCGTCGGTGTCGCCATCGTGGTGTAGCCCGAGCTGCCGCGGACCCAGAAGGTCCGGCCATCCCGCTGGAACTGCTCACCCGAGAGCGGGTTGCCGTCGAACATGATCACGAGCTTGCCGGTGAAGGTCGACGGCTCCTGGTCCGGGAAGCCGACGGGGGCGATGGTCACGCCCGACGGGCTGATTCCCTGGACCTCCCAACCCTCGGGAGTGGCGTCGAACGTGTAGGGCCCGGCGTCGAGCGGCTGGGCGAGGAAGCTGATGCCTGCCTGCCGGCCGTGGGTGCCCTGCCGCTCGACCGCCTGGGACGGTCGGTCATCGGCGCCCGCGTAGCGGACGACACCGACGCCCACGACACCGGCCGCGGCGACGCCGAGCAGGCCGCCGGCGGCGCGGCGGCGCCGGGTGCGGGAGAGCGCACGGTGGCCGCGAGTCAGGTCGGCGTGCGCGTCGACGGGAGCCGTCGCCGGGCCGGCGGCGCGCTCGAGGAGGATGTTGAGGTCGTTCATGCGGGCTCCTGGACGGTGATGGTGGGTTCGAGGGTGCTGCGGAGACGGTCGAGCGCCTTGGCGTTCTGGGACTTGACGGTGCCGGTGGTGCAGCCGAGCACGCGGGCGGTCTCGGCGATGTCGAGGTCGAGGAAGTGGCGGAGCACGACGACCGCACGCTGCCGCGGCGCCAGGGTGGCCAGCGCCGCAAGCACCGTGTGGGCCAGGTCCGGGTCCTCCTCGTGGGTCGGTGTCTCGCGGATCGTGTCGGTGGGCGTCTCGCGGCGGGTGTACGCGCGCCGCTGCTCGTCGACGAACGCGTGGGTGAGGCTGGTCCGGGCGTACCCGACCGGGTTGCCGGCCCGACGTACCCGCGGCCAGTGGACGTAGAGCCGGGTCAGCGTCGTCTGCACGAGGTCCTCGGCCGCCGCGTCGTCCCCGGCCGTGAGCAGGCGAGCCATCCGCAGCAGCGCGGTGCGCTGGGCGGTCACGAACTCGATGAACTCGGTGTCGCGCTGGGTCTCTCGCATCTGTCTCCTCTCTCACCCAGCCTGACGGGTGCGGCAAGGCCTGAGGTTGCCTGCCTCTAGGTTTGGTTTCATGACGCGTGCAGATGGACGGGCCGACGACGAGCTCCGACCGGTCAAGATCACTCGGCACTGGCTCGACCACGCGGCCGGCTCGGTGCTGGTGGAGTTCGGGCGGACGCGGGTGCTGTGCGCTGCCTCGGCTGCCGAGGGGGTGCCGCGCTGGCGCAAGGGCTCGGGGCTCGGCTGGGTCACCGCGGAGTACGCCATGCTCCCGGCCTCGACCAACACGCGGTCCGAGCGCGAGTCGGTGAAGGGGCGGATCGGTGGCCGCACCCACGAGATCAGCCGCCTCATCGGCCGTTCGCTCCGCGCGGTGATCGACTACGAGGCGCTCGGCGAGAACACCATCCAGCTCGACTGCGACGTCCTCCAGGCCGACGGTGGCACCCGCACCGCGTCGATCACCGGGGCGTACGTTGCGCTGGCCGACGCGGTCGCGCACCTGCGGGGCGAGGGGCTGCTGGCCGGCGAGCCGCTCACCGGCTCGGTGGCCGCGATCTCGGTGGGCATCATCGACGGCACGCCGCGGCTCGACCTGCCCTACGAGGAGGACGTCCGCGCCGAGACCGACATGAACATCGTGATGACCGGCGCGGGCTCGTTCGTCGAGGTGCAGGGCACCGCCGAGGGCGCGGCGTTCTCGCGCGCCGAGCTCGACGCGCTGCTGGCGCTCGGCGAGAAGGGCTGTGCCGACCTGACGAAGCTGCAGCAGGAGGCGCTGTCCTCGTGAGCCCCTCGTGAGTCGTGTTTTCCTGGCGTCCCGCAACGCCAAGAAGCTCGCCGAGATGGAGCGGATCCTCCGCAAACACATGCCCTCTGTCGAGGTGCTCGGGCTCGACGACGTGGCGGCGTACGACGAGCCGGTCGAGGACCAGCCGACCTTCGAGGGCAACGCGCTGCTCAAGGCCCGGGCCGGGCTGGCCGCCACCGGGCTGCCGTCCCTGGCCGACGACTCCGGGCTCTGCGTCGACGCCCTCAACGGCATGCCGGGGGTCCTGTCGGCGCGTTGGTCGGGGCCACCGAAGTCGGACGACCGCAACAACTCATTGCTGCTTGCGCAGCTGGAGGACGTGCCCGACGAACGTCGCGGCGCCCACTTCGTGTGCGCCGTCGCGTTCTGCGCGCCCGGGCTGGACGAGCTCGTGGTCGAGGGCCGGATGGACGGTCGGATCATCCGCGAGACCCGCGGCACCGGCGGCTTCGGCTACGACGTCGTCTTCGTCGCCGACGACCACCCCGGACCGACCACGGCCGAGCTCTCGGTCGAGGACAAGGACGCGATCAGCCACCGCGGCAAGGCGCTGCGTGAGATCGCGCCGCACGTGGCCGCGCTGCTGGAGGCGGGCCGGTAGGTTCGGTCGATGGGCCGACGGTTCTTCCTCCGCCGCAACGTGGCGCGGCTCGCGCTGCGCGTCGCACGGTGGCGGACCGCCGGCACCGTGCCGCAGCGCGGGATCCTCGTGGGTGCGCCACACACCTCGAACTGGGACTGGGTGCTGACCCTGCTCCTGGCCTGGGACAGCAGCGTGCAGATTCGCCTGCTCGTCAAGGAGTCGTTCTTCCGCGGTCCGCTGGCTCCCCTGATGCGGTGGACCGGAGCCGTCGAGCTCGACCGCGACCATCCGGCCGCGACGATCAAGAAGCTGCTGGCCGACGCGGAGACGGACGAGAGCTTCCTGCTCGGCATCGCGGCCGAGGGCACCCGCAGCAAGGGCGAGTACTGGAAGTCCGGCTTCCACCGCATCTCCCGCCAGACGGGCATCCCGATCACCCTCGCCTACCTCGACGGTTCGTCGCGGACGGTGGGCTGGGGGCCGACGTTCATGCCCACCGACGACGTGCGCGCCGACATGGACCGGATCCGCGCCTTCTACGCCGACAAGACCGGCCTCAGGCCGGAGCTCGCCACGCCGCCGCGGCTGCGCGAGGAGGGCGCTGCATAGAACGGTGCTGGGACTCGACGACCGCTCATCGAGCTTGTCGAGATGTCCGCAGGGTCGGCTCCCAGCCCTCGCTGCGGGGGTCTCGACAGGCTCGACCAGCGGTGGTCAGTCTGGGTGCCTTCCTTGCAGTGCCGGAGGGGGGACTCGAACCCCCACGCCCTAGGGCACGGCCACCTAAAGACCGCGTGTCTGCCAGTTCCACCACTCCGGCCTTGTTTCGCGACGCTGCTGCTGGAGCCTCGTCAGCGAGCAGGTGAGAATACTTGTTCTTGCTTCGGCCCGCGAAGTTCTCCGTCTGAGAATGACAGTTGGGGCAGAGATAACGCAGATTGGCAGGCTCGTTGTTGCTGAAGTCCCCGTCCACATGGTCGATCGCGAGCGTGAGCGGCGCTCCGAACCAGCTGCCGTCGTTGTGGCAGATGGCGCAGCAGTACGGTCGTCCGATCTCGTCAAGCGCGCGACGCAACAAGTGCGGTTTCGAGCGATTCGACCCAGGCGGACGCTTGACCAGAATCTCCTCAGCAGTGAGTCGGCGATGGTGCGAGCCGTTCCGATGGCGGACGAAGTGTGAGGTGTCGATCCCCATTCTCTTGATCATTCGGCTTATGTGGGCATGCGTGCCCCCCGCCTGGACCAGCCCGAGATAGCGAAGGACACCCATCACGGACGTCGAGTGCTCAACAGCCTCTTCGAGCATCTCCTTCGTGTACTTGCGCCAGCGCCCCATGACGCAAACGCTAGGCAGGGGCGCCGACAGGGTCAGACGATCGAGAGGCCGCCGGGCTCGCGGCCGGTGATGAGGCGGAGCAGCAGGGTGCCCTCGCCGCGGCGCACGGCCACCTCGGTGGCGACGGCGACCGCCTCGGCGAGCGCCGCGGCCGGGGGAACCCAGCGGGTCGGGACGGCGGTGGCGATGTCGAGACCGTGGACGACCAGCTCGAAGCTGCGGGTGGGCAGGTAGTCGCGCAGCCGCATGCCGCCGGCGTACGTCGTGACCAGCTGGTCGGGCTGGGCGCGCAAGAGGTCGTCGGTGGCCGCGTCGAGCAGGAGGCGTACGGCGCCCGCCGGGTCGTCGCCGAGCAGCCGGCCCGCCTCGACCCCGCGCTGGGCGACACCGGAATCGGAGGCCACCGCGGCGAGGCCCGCGACGTAGTCGACCGCGGACTCGACATCGACCGACGGCGCCGGCTTGCGGAGGTACTCCGAGACGGTCACCAGAGACCGCGACGTGTGGCCGACGAGGGCGCGGAGGTCCCACTCACCGAGTCCGGGCCCGGGCAGCGACGCGGGCAGGGAGTCGACCAGGTCGGCGAACGAGTCGGCCGCCTCGAGGTAGGTCGCCGCCCACTCAGGCGGCAAGTCCGAGATCCCTGCGCAGCTTGGCGACGTGGCCGGTGGCCTTGACGGCGTACTGGGCGAGCTCGACCTTGCCCTTCTCGTCGACCACGAACGTCGAGCGGATCACGCCCTCGACCTCCTTGCCGTACAGCTTCTTCAGGCCGAACGCGCCGTAGGCCTTCATCACCGACCGGTCCGCGTCGGAGAGCAGGGTGATGGTGAGCGAGTCGCGCTCACGGAACTTCGCGAGCTTCTCCGGCTTGTCGGGGGAGATGCCGACCACGGTGTAGCCGGCCCCCTTCAGGGAGTTGAGGTTGTCGGTGAAGTCGCACGCCTGCTTGGTGCAGCCGGCGGTCATCGCCGCCGGGTAGAAGTAGACGATCACCTTCTGGCCGCGCAGGTCCTTCAGCGACACGGAGGCGCCGGTGTCGTCGGTCAGCGTGAAGTCGGGGGCGGTGTCGCCTGCGGAGAGCCGGTCGGTCACGAGATCAGGTCCTGTCCAAATCCGATGAGGTCACTGTTGCGAATGACTTGCAACAACATAGGGTAAGCATCACTTGCGATTGATGCTCCCAACCTAGACCGCGCCCGAGGAGGCAGCGCATGCACGTACCCGACGGGTTCCTGGACGCACCCACGTCCATCGGGACCGGCGTGGTCGCCGCGGCGGCGATCGGGGTGGCGCTCAAGGGCGCGCGGCGTGAGCTCGACGACCGTACGGCGCCGCTGGCCGGCCTCGTGGCGGCGTTCATCTTCGCCACCCAGATGCTCAACTTCCCGGTCGCGTCCGGCACCAGCGGCCACCTCCTGGGTGGGGCCCTCGCCGCGATCCTCGTCGGCCCGTACACCGGACTCCTGTGCATGGCGACGGTCTTCCTCGTGCAGTGCCTGCTCTTCGCCGACGGTGGCATCACCGCGCTCGGCACCAACATCGACCTGATGGGACTGGTCACCGTCCTGGTCGGCTGGTCGGTCTTCAAGGCGCTCCAGGCGGTGCTGCCGAAGCGGCTGTCGATGGTGGCGCCGTCCGCTGCGGCCGCGGCCCTGGTCTCGGTGCCGGTCGCGGCCCTCGGCTTCGTGCTGCTCTACGCCATCGGCGGGACCGCCGACATCGCCCTCAGCAACCTCGCGGCCGCGATGATCGGCGTGCACGTGCTCATCGGGATCGGCGAGTCCGTGATCACCTTCCTCGCGGTCACCAGCATCCTCGCGGTCCGGCCCGACCTGGTCTACGGCGCCCGCCCGGTGCTCGAGAAGCGTGAGCTCGTGCTGCGCACGACCACGTCCGAGGCGGCGGCATGAAAACCACCAAAAATGCGCGGGCGAGCACGAAGGTCGTCGCGGTGGTCGTGCTCCTCGTCGCGCTCGTTCTGGCCGGCGTCCTGAGTCGCTTCGCCAGCCACGATCCCGACGGCCTCACCAGGGTCTCCGAGGACCACGGCTTCGCCCACAAGGGCAAGACGCACCACGGCGTGCTGGGCGGCTACGGGGGCCTGACCGGCGTCCTCGGCGTACTCGTCGTGCTCGGTCTCGCCGGCGGCGTGACGTTCGTCGTCCGCCGCCGTGAAGACGACAAGGACGGGCCGTAGTGGGCGGCGCGCACGGCCACAAGCTGCACTTCCACGGCCACTCGCCGATCCACCGGGCACCGGCCCACCTCAAGCTGCTGGCCCTGGTCGGCTTCGTGCTGGTCGTGGTCGCCACCCCGAAGGACTGGTTCCCGGCGTACGCCGCCTTCCTGGCGGTCATCGTCGCAGTGGTGGCGATCTCGAAGGTGCCGCCCACCTACATCCTCAAGCGGATGGTCGTGGAGCTCCCGTTCGTCGCCTTCGCGCTGCTGCTGCCGTTCGTCGCCCAGGGTCCGCGCACCGACGTGCTGGGCCTCAGCGTCAGCGAGCACGGCCTCCTCGCGGCGTGGGCGCTGCTCGCCAAGGGCACCCTGGGCGTCCTCGCCAGCCTCACCCTGGCCGCGACCACCGAGCCCCAAGAGCTGCTGGCCGGCCTCGAGCGGCTGCACCTGCCGCACCTGCTGGTGCAGATCATGGGCTTCATGGTTCGCTACCTCGACGTGGTCACCACGGAGATGCAGCGGATGAAGGTGGCCCGTGAGTCCCGCGGCTTCACGGCGCGCAACCCCCGGCACTGGCCGGTGCTGGCCCGGTCCGCGGGAGCCCTGTTCATCCGCTCCTACGAGCGTGGCGAGCGGGTCCACCTCGCGATGCTCAGCCGCGGCTACACCGGCAGGATGCCCGGAAAGTGAGCAGCCGGTGATCCCCGTCCTTGACGTCCGCGGCCTCGCCTTCGCCTACCCCGACGGCCACCAGGCGCTGTTCGGCGTGGACCTGCACGTCCACCGGGGCGAGCGGGTCGCGCTGCTCGGGCCCAACGGCGCCGGCAAGACCACGCTGGTGCTGCACCTCAACGGCATCCTCGCCGCCGGCGCGGGGAGCGTCGCGGTGAGCGGGCTGCCGGTGACGAAGGAGAACGTCCCCGAGATCCGGCGCCGGGTCGGCATCGTCTTCCAGGATCCTGACGACCAGCTGTTCATGGGCACGGTCCGCGCCGACGTCGGCTTCGGCCCGGCCAACCTCGGCCTCACCGGCGCGGCCCTCGAGGAGCGCGTGCAGACCGCGCTGGAGCAGGTCGGCATGGCGGACTACGCCGACCGCCCGCCGCACCACCTCTCGTTCGGCCAGCGCCGCCGGGTCGCCGTGGCGACGGTGCTCGCGATGCAGCCGGAGATCCTGGTGCTCGACGAGCCCTCGTCGAACCTCGACCCGGCCTCGCGACGCGAGCTCGCGGACATCCTGCGCTCGCTCGACGTGACGGTCCTGATGGTGACCCACGACCTTCCCTACGCCCTCGAGCTGTGCCCGCGCTCGGTCGTGCTCAGCGACGGGAACGTGGTGGCCGACGGGCCGACGTACGACGTGCTCACCGACGACGCCCTGATGCGGGCGCACCGGCTGGAGCTGCCGTTCGGGTTCGACCCCCACTCCGTGGGGTCACCGCCGGTCGTCGGTTGATAGCCTCGCGACCGTGGCGAAGAGCAAGGCGGAAGACGGTCCCTCCGGGCTCGAGCGCGAGATCGAGGAGACCCGCGAGCGGCTGGCCGGCACCATCGACGAGCTGATCTACCGCTCGCACCCCCGGACCATCGTCGGCCGGGAGGTCTCGCAGGTGAAGGCGTTCTTCGTCGACCGGGCCACCGGGGAGCCCCGCACGGAGAACATTCTCAAGGTGGCCGCGGGTGTGGTCGGCACGATCGTCGTCTTCGCCCTCATCCGGAAGGTCACGAGATAACCGACAAGACCCCCATCCGCATGCTCCACGACCGGATCCTGGTCGAGGTGGACCGGGAGGCGGGGGAGCGCCGCTCGTCGGGGGGCATCGTCATCCCGGCGACCGCCGCGATGGGCGCCCGCCGGCTGGCCTGGTCGCGGGTGGTCGCAGTCGGCCCGCACTCGCGCAGCGTCGAGACTGGCGACAAGGTGCTCTTCGACCCGGAGGACAAGTCCGAGGTCGAGGTCAACGGCGAGACCTACGTGCTGATGCGCGAGCGCGACGTGCACGCCATTGCCGCCGAGCGGCTCGAGGGCGACGGCGAGTCCACGGGGCTCTACCTCTAGATCCCTAGCGCAGCATCCCGTACGCCCGCGTCGGGGTGAGCCGTACGACCAGGCGGTGCTCCCTGACCTGGGCGGCCCGGTAGTCGTCCCAGTCGTCGTGCTCGCCGCTGATCCCGCGATACAGGTCGACCAGCTCCTGGACCGTCGCGTCGTCCGGCGCCGCGGCCGGCTCGGAGAGGGTCACGTCGCCCTCGAGGACGGCATACCCCCAGAACGTCGGGCCGTTGACGTGCAGCGCGGCCCACGGGGTGCGCTGGAGGTTCTTGTACTTGGCCCGGCCGGTGTGGATCGAGATCCGGATGACGCCGTCGTCGCCGACGATGTGCAGCACGTTCGAGAGCTGCGGCTTCCCGTCGGACTTGAGGGTCACCAGGATCGACTGGTGGGTGTCGCGTGCGGCCTGCAGGCCCTGCTCGGTCTCCATACCGGTGCAGCGCTCCGGACGAGGCCATTGTTCCGCGGGTGTTCCGCGGGTGTTCCGCGGGTCAGCTCGCCGGCTGCCCGAGTGGCGAGGCGATGACGACGACCGAGCGCTGGTACGCCGACCCGTCCCAGCCCTGGGCGGAGAGCATCACGAGGCGGCCCGCGCCGCCGTCCTGCTTGAACAGCTGCAGCCCGACCCGGTCCAGCGTGGCCGGGTCGAAGGTGCGCACCGAGCTGACCTCGTAGCGCATCGTCCCCTGCTTGGTCAGCAGCTCGACGAAGTCGCCGCTGCCCAGCTCGGCGATCCGGGTGAGTCCGCCCCCGGTGTCGCCGGCGTGGGCCAGGAGGATCGTCTGGCCGTGGGGTGCCCCGGCCTTGGCGCTGGCGTTCCACCAGCTGACCAGGGGCGCGTCGTCCGGCGGAGCCTTGAGGGACTGCCTCGGATCGAGACCGGTGCTGACCAGCGGTGCGACCACCTGTACGCCGGAGAGCCCACCCACAGCGAGGCGGACCGGCGCGGCCGGGGTGAGGTCGGTGTACGTCGGCTGGGCCGCCTGCTCGCGGCCGCCGAGCTCGAACCATGACGACGGGAGGCTCAGCGCGACGGCGACGAGCAGCCCGAGGGCGCTGAGCACCGCCGAGAACCGGCCGAAGCCGGTGGCGAACCGCTGAAAGGGTGCGCGGTCGACCGGGGTGGCGATGCTGGACACGCCTCCACAACGCCGGAACGGCGCCGGGAGTTACGCGCGCTCAGCCTCTTGGCGGCACCGCTCCGGCGGCCGCGACCAGCCCGAGCTCACCGTCCGCGGCGTCGGCCAGGTGGCCGCTCGTCGGCTGCTCGCGGGTGTCGGGCATCACCAGCGCCGCGAGCGAGGCCAGGGCCAGCACCGCCCCGAGGACCACGAAGCCGATCTCGTAGCCGCGCTCGGCCGGAAAGCCGGTGGACCCGACGTGCGCGGTGAGGATGCCGGCCATCACCGCGGAGCCGATCGACCCGCCGATGGTGCGGATGTTGGCGTTCATGCCGCTGGCCACGCCGGTCTGCTCGGCCGGGACCGACGCCACCACGACGCCGGCCAGGCTGGAGAAGACCATGCCCGAGCCGACCCCCTGGACGGTCGTGGCGGCGTAGAGCTGCCAGGTGTGGTCGTGGTAGAGCCCCACGCAGGCGAACGCCGCACCGGTGACGAGCAGTCCGGTCGTGATCACCGCGCGAGCGCCCACCCGGTGGATCAGAGTCGCGGTGGCGAAGCCGACCAGGAAGCTCGCCACCGCCGAGGGCAGCAGCAGGTGGCCGGACTCCGTGATCGAGGCGCCGAAGCCATAGCCGGCCGTGCGCGGCGTCTGCAGCAGCTGCGGCAGGAAGCCGAACGACGCGAACATCCCGAAGCCGACGGCGCCCGCGACGACGTTGGACGTCCACACGCCGCGGCGCCGCATCATCTGCATGTCGATCAACGGGACCGGCACCCGCAGCTCGAGGGCGACCCAGGCCGCGCCCAGGAGCACGGCGACCGCGAACAGGCCGAGCACCGCCGGCGAGGTCCAGCCCCATTGGTTGCCCTCGCTGAGCCCGAGCAGCAGCGCCACCAGCCAGCCGGCCAGCAGCAGCGCCGGGAGCACCGGGAGCCTGGCCGGCGTACGGATCGGCGACTCGGGCACGAAGAGCAGCGCCACCGCGGCCGCGGCCAGGGTGACCACCATCGGCAGCCAGAACAGCCCCTTGTAGCCGAACGTGTCGACGATCGGCCCGGCGACCACGATGCCGACGCCGAAGCCGACCGCGGTCAGCGACGCGATCACGCTCAGCGCCATCGTCATCCGCTCGCGGAACTCGTCGCGGATGATGCCGAACGAGAGCGGCAGCACCCCACCCCCCACACCTTGCAGCGCCCGCGCCGCGATCAGCCAGCCGATGCTCGGCGCCAGCGCTGCCGCCAGCGAGCCCAGCGCGAGGACGGCCAGGGCGATCACGAGCATCCGGACCTTGCCCACGACGTCGCCGATCCGGCCGAGCAGCGGCGTGCAGATCGACGCGGAGAGCAGGTAGGCGGTGAGGACCCAGGTGACCGTGGTCTGCGAGGTGTGGAACTCGACCTGGATGGTCGCCAGCACCGGCACGATCAGGGACTGCAGCAGCGCGAACGAGGACGCGGCCACGGCGAGCACGGCGAACGTGATCTCGCGGCGACCACGGAGCCGGCTCAGTGGTGATGGTTGCATGTGGCAACCAGTATCTCAGACCGGGTTCAAGCGGCGGCAAGCAGTACGACGGTCGAGACGAGCACCGCCAGCAGCAGCACCGCGGCCGCCACACTGGGACCGAGGCTGCCGCTGATCGCTGCGATGTCGCCGCGGCCGATCGCAGCCGCCGCGCGCCGGTAGCGCAGGGTGCCGTAGACGACGCCGACCGCACCGGTCAGGATCAGCAGCCCGCCCGCGACCAGGCTGGCAGCGGTGACCTCGCCACCGTCGGCGAACCGGGCGACCGCGAGCCCGACCACGATGACGTTGGCGCTGGTGCGGAGCCAGGCCAGCTGGGTGCGCTCGTTCGCGAGGTGGTCGCGCACGGTGCTGGACTCGGGCACGGCAGCTCCTGGGGTCTGACCTAGGTATTGCCTAGGCGGTGTGGTTCGATGCAGTCCATGATCTCGCGCCGCACCGCATCCGTGGGAGCTGCCATCCTCCTCTCCGTCTCCGCGCTGTCGGCGTGCGGCGACAGCGAGTCCGCTGACGACTCCGGTGGCGGGGGCGGCACCACCCTGACCGTCTACGCCGCGGCGTCGCTCACCAAGACGTTCCAGGCGATCGGCGCGGAGTTCGAGAAGCAGCACGACGGGGTGACGGTCGAGTTCAGCTTCGGCGGCTCGTCGGACCTGGTCTCGCAGCTCCAGGAGGGCGCGCCGGCGGACGTGTTCGCCTCCGCCGACGAGGCCAACATGGAGAAGCTGACCGGCGACGACCTGCAGGCCGACGACCCGCAGGACTTCGCCTCCAACACCCTCGAGATCGTCACGCCGCCGGACAACCCGGCCGGCATCACGTCGTTCGCCGACCTCGCCAAGGACGGCGTCAACGTCGTGGTCTGCGCCCCGGAGGTGCCGTGCGGCGCGGCCACCGTCAAGGCGGAGGACGCCACCGGCGTCACCTTGACCCCGGTGAGTGAGGAGCAGTCGGTCACCGACGTGCTCGCCAAGGTGACCTCCGGCGAGGCGGACGCCGGGCTGGTCTACTTCACCGACGTGGAAGCCGCGGGCGACGCGGTGCACGGCGTACCGTTCCCCGAGTCCAGCGACATCGTGAACACCTACCCGATCGTGGCGCTCAAGGACTCGAAGCACGGCGCTCTGGCCCAGGACTTCGTGGACCTCGTTCTCGGCGACACCGGGCAGGGCATCCTCGAGGAGGCCGGCTTCGCCCGGCCATGACCACAAGCCATGACCCGGTCCGGTCGGTCACCGCGCAGCGGCCCGTCGGACTGCCCCGATGGGTCTACGTCCCGGCGTTGGTCGGGGCGGCGTTCGTGCTGCTCCCACTCGTCGCGATCGTGGCCAAGGTCGACTGGAGCCACTTCGGTGCGCTGATCACGTCCGAGGGCTCGCGCGCGGCGTTCTGGCTCAGCCTGAAGACATCCACCGCGAGCACCGTGCTGTGCATCGTCTTCGGGGTGCCGATGGCCCTGATCCTGGCGCGCCGCGACTTCCCCGGCCTCGGCGTGCTGCGCTCGCTGGTGCTGCTGCCACTGGTGCTGCCGCCGGTCGTGGGCGGGCTGGCGCTGCTCTACACGTTCGGGCGGCGCGGCCTGCTGGGCTCGGAGCTGGACGCGCTCGGCATCCAGGTCGCCTTCTCGACCGTCGCGGTGGTGATGGCCCAGACCTTTGTCGCCATGCCGTTCCTCGTGGTCTCGCTCGAGGGGTCGTTGCGGACGGCGGGACAGCAGTACGAGATCGTCGCGGCATCGCTCGGTGCCGGGCCCACCACGGTGTTCCGCCGGATCACGGTGCCGCTGGTGCTGCCCGGCCTGGTGTCCGGGGCGGTGCTGTCGTTCGCACGGTCGCTGGGCGAGTTCGGCGCCACGATCACCTTCGCGGGCAGCCTGCAGGGGCGGACCCGCACCTTGCCGCTGGAGATCTACCTGCAGCGCGAGACCGATCCCGACGCTGCCGTCGCCCTCGCGCTCGTCCTGGTCGTGGTGGCGGTGCTGGTGATCGGGCTGGCCCGGCAGGGCCGGGGGGTCATGTGAGCTTCGAGCTGTCGTGCGTGGTGTCCGACCGCGGGGTCGACCTTGCCGTCGAGGTCGCCGCGGGGGAGACCGTGGCCGTCCTCGGCCCCAACGGGTCCGGGAAGTCCACGGCCCTGGCCGTCACCGCGGGGCTGGTGGCGCCGGACGCCGGCCGGGTGGTGCTGGACGGCAGGGTGCTCACGGACGTCGGCCCGGGGCGGCCTGGGGTCTGGGTGGCCCCGCACGCGCGGCGTACCGCCCTGCTGGGACAGGAGCCGCTGCTCTTCCCCCACCTCGACGCCCTGGAGAACGTCGCCTTCGGCCCGCGCAGCACAGGTACGCCGCGCGCTTCGGCCCGACGGGACGCCCAGCGCTGGCTGGACGAGGTGGGCGTGGGCGAGCTCTCGGCCCGGCGTCCGGCGCAGCTCTCCGGAGGCGAGGCCCAGCGGGTCGCCGTGGCGCGTGCGCTCGCCGCCGAGCCCGCGCTGCTGCTGCTCGACGAGCCCATGGCCGCCCTCGACGTCGCCGTGCTGCCGGCGTTGCGACAGACGCTGCGGCGGGTGCTGGCCGACCGCACCGCCATCGTGGTCACGCACGACCCGCTCGACGCGCTGCTGCTCGCCGACCGGGTGGTGGTGCTCTCCGACGGCCGGGTGGTCGAGCAGGGGACGAGCTCGGAAGTGCTGTCCCGCCCGCGGAGCCCGTTCGCGGCACGGCTGGCCGGGCTCAACCTGATGGCCGGCACCTGGCGGGACGGCTCTGTCCAGACGGCCGACGGGCGGAAGGTGCACGGACTGGTCGTGGGAGAGCCACCGTCCTCCGGTGAGCGGGCCATCGCGACGTTCCGGCCCGCGGCCGTGGCGGTCTACCGCGACCCGGTCGGGGGCAGCCCGCGCAACGCCTTCGACGTCACGATCACCGAGATCGAGCCGCTGGCGGACCTGATCCGGGTGCATGCTGGCCCCCTGCATGCGGACGTCACCGTCCAGGCCGCGGCCGAGCTGTCGCTCGAGGCCGGGCTGATGGTCACGTTCTCGGTCAAGGCGACCGAGGTCGCGATCTACCGGACCTAGACTCGGCGCGTGGCTGAGTACCTGCGCATCGGCGAGGTGGCCCAGGCGGTCGGCGTCAGCGTCGACACCCTGCGGCGCTGGGAGGCCGAGGGCAAGGTCACCTTCCAGCGCCAGCACAACCAGCGGGTGCTTCCGGTGGACCAGCTGGCGCCGCTGATCGCCTCGCTGTCCGGGTCGTCGGCCACGTCGAGCGCCCGCAACCGGATGGCCGGGATCGTGGTCGCGGTCAAGCGCGACGGCGTGATGGCGCAGGTCGAGCTGGCGTGCGGCGACTTCCGGATCGTGTCGCTGATGAGCCGCGACGCGGCCGACGAGCTGGGCCTCGAGGTGGGGAAGGCCGCGACCGCGGTGGTGAAGGCGACGAACGTGATCGTCGAGGTCGGTCAGGCGACGACGAGGTAGCGCTCGTCCGTGATCGGGCCGCCCCAGAGGACGGGGTCGTCGAGGAGGTACGTCGTGGGCTCCCGTCCGGCTCGCGTCAGCAGCGCCTCGGTCTGCGCTGCCGTGAGGCCGGCCCCGGTGTGCCAGTAGCCCTCGACAAGCACCAGTCGGCCCCCGTCCTCGAGCAGCTCGATCCAGCGTTCGAGCGTCGCCGTCTGGTCGGGGAGGGCCCAGAGGACGTGGCGGCAGAGCACGGCGTCGTACCCGCCCGCCTCGAGTGGCGGTGCGCCCGCGTCGGCGACGGCGAACGTGACCGCGTCCCTGCCGCCGGCCTTGTCCCGCGCCCGGGTGACCATCTCGGGCGAGAAGTCGACGCCGTCCACGGCGTACCCGGCGTCGGCGAGCAGGAGGCTCAGCGTCCCGGTCCCGCAACCGAGGTCGGCGATCCGCGCCGGCGGCTCGGGCAGGTGCGTCGTCAGGAGCCGCAGCCAGGCGTCCCGCGTCATGGGGTCGCGCAGCCCGTGGTCCGGCTCGTCGTCGAAGGTGGCGGCCTCGGCGTCCCAGAGCTCACTCACCTCGTCGACCCTAGGCGTGGTCCGGTGAGCACGCGGAGCCGGCGCTCGAGCTCGACCAGCGAGTACGGCTTGACCAGGTAGGCGTCCGCGCCGGCGGCGATCCCGGCCGCCCGGTCCTCCTCGGAGTCGCGGGCCGTGCTCAGCACGACCGTCACGTGCGGGTACAGCAGCCGGACCCGGCGCAGCACCTCGAGGCCGCCGTACCCGGGCAGCATCAGGTCCAGGACCACCGCGTCGGGAGCGTGCTC
The DNA here is from genome assembly GCA_033854925.1 of Nocardioidaceae bacterium. GTDB lineage: Bacteria > Actinomycetota > Actinomycetes > Propionibacteriales > Nocardioidaceae > Nocardioides. Next base: position 16,961 of record JAWWPK010000464.1, read on the forward strand.
CGCCGCCCGCGCCACGCCCTCGGGCCCGCTCGACGCGGTCACCACGTCCCACCCGACGGGCTCGAACCAGATGTGCAGCAGCTCGGCGATGCTCGGCTCGTCGTCGACGACGAGCAGACGGGGGCGGTGCGCGATCAGGGCTGCTGCGGTCATGCGACCACGCTCCACCCGCAACCTGTCGCGCGGCTGTGGCCCGGGTCAGAACCCGATCGGCATTCCGGCGTAGTTCTCTGCGAGTCCGGTGGCGCCGGCTTGGCTGCTGGTGACCCAGCGGAGCTGGGAGAGCTGGAGCTGCTCGTCGAACGGGTCGCCCGTGGCGTGCAGCATCGTGGTCATCCACCACGAGAAATGGGTGCAGCGCCAGACCCGGCGAAGGGCGGTGTCGGCGTACGCGTCGGCGAGGGTGGGGTCGTCCTTGCGCAGCCAGGCCACCAGCGCCGGGGCCAGGAGCGCGACGTCGGCGACGGCGAGGTTGAGACCCTTGGCGCCGGTCGGCGGGACGATGTGCGCGGCGTCGCCGGCGAGGAACAGCCGGCCGTTCCGCATCGGGGTCGATACGTTCGAGCGCATCGGGAGCACCGACCTGTCGGTGATCGGGCCGGGTTGAAGTGTCCAGCCGTCCTGGCCGTGTCCCAGCCGGGTCGAGAGCTCGTCCCAGATCCGGTCGTCCGACCAGTCGTCGAGCGAGGTGTCGTTGGGGACCTGGAGGTAGAGCCGCGACACCGTCGCCGATCGCATCGAGTGCAGCGCGAAGCCCTCCGGGTGCCACGCGTAGATCAGCTCGTCGGTCGAGGGTGCGACGTCGGCGAGGATGCCGAGCCAGGAGTAGGGGTAGGTCCGGTCCCAGGTCTGCGGTTCCGGTACGGCGCCACGCGAGGGGCCGAACGAGCCGTCGCAGCCGACCACCACGTCGGCGCGCAGCCGCACCTCCTCCGCGCCGGACATGAAGGTGACCGAAGGCGTGTCCGTGTCGAGGTCGTGCAGCGCGGTGTCCGCCACCTCGTAGTGCACGACCTGCCCGCGCTGCTTCGCGGCTGCGACCAGGTCCTTCTGCACCTCGGTCTGGCCGTAGACCCACACCGAGCGACCGGTCAGGTCGACGAAGTCGAGATGGTGCCGCTCGCCCGGCCACTGCAGGTAGATGCCGCGGTGCTCGTCGCCCTCGCGTTCGAGCCGTTCGCCCAGCCCGACCGACCGCAGCAGGTCGACGGTCGACTGCTCCAGGATGCCCGCGCGGATCCGGGAGGCGACGTACTCCTCGGACCGGATCTCGACCACCACCGACTCGACGCCGGCGTCGGCCAGCAGGTGCGCGAGCAGCATCCCGGCCGGCCCAGCCCCCACGATCGCGACCTGGGTGCGCTCCTCCGGCATGGGAGCAGTACATCGTCACCGGGATCCACGCGCGAGGGACGGTTCCACTGGCCGGAAGCAGTCTTCCCGGGTGTACGCGCCCCTCGTCGGGGTACTGCAGCGACGGAGGGGGAGTCATGAGAACACTCATTGCTGTCATCGTTGTCGTCTGGCTGGTGGTCGGGGTTGTTGCCGCCGCCCAGCGCGGCTACTTCGGAAACAACCGTGACGTCAGCTGCAAGACGTTCAGCGACACGGCGCTGACCATCGTCGCGGGGCCGCTGAACTACGCCGGCGTCAACCCGAAGGTGAAGTGCAAGACGCCTCAGCCGTCGAAGTGACCTAGGGGTCAGGCAGGGCGCGGGGGCCACGAGAGCGAGCCCAGCTCGCGGGACACGGCCCGAGCGGCTTCGCGGACCGCGTCGCGCGCCTCGTGCTGGGCGACGTCCCCGGCCGACGGGATCACCACGCCGATGGCGCCGACCGCCTCGCCGTACGAGTCGAACACCGGACCGGCCAGGGAGCTCTCGCCGAGGACTGCCTCGTCCTGCTCCATGGCGAGCCCACTGGCGCGCACCTCGTCGAGCTGGTCGCGCAGCGCGTCCGGTGACGTGAGCGTCTCGCCGGTCATGCTGCGCAGGTTCTCGCTGATGAGGACCCGCTTCTCCTCGTCGGGCAGGAACGCCAGCATCGCCTTGCCCAGGGCGCTCGCGTGCGCGGGGATGACGATGCCGACCTCGGGCATCTGCCGGCTCCCGTCCGGGCGCGCCTCGTGGTGGATGATCACGACGTCGTCGATGAGGAGTACGCCGACGCGCACCGCCAGGCCGGTGCGGCGGGCCAGGTCCTCGGCCCACGGAATCGCCTTCGACCTCAGCTCGAGGGTGTCCAGGTAGACGTTGCCCAGCCTGAGCACCGCCGGCCCGAGCTGGTAGCGACTCGAGCCGCGCTCCTGCACGACCATGCCGTGCTCGACCAGGCTGCGGACGATCCCGTGCGTGGTCGACGGCGCCAGCTCAAGCCGCGCGGCCAGCTCGGAGAGGCTCATCCGGCGCGCGCCCTGGAGCGCGGTGAGCACCCGGATCGCACGGTCGATCGACTGGATCACGGGGCCGGTCCTCCGTTGCAGGTTGGTTCACGAAGACTATTGCGAGTCAGTGAACCATAGGTGTATGGTCCAAATCACATTCGACTATACCGAATGAGATTCGGTAATAACGAGAGGTTCAGGCAAATGCTTGACGAGACCAATCTGCTCCAGCGCCTGGGCGCTGAGGCCCTCGGGACGGCGTTTCTGGTGTTCATCGGCGTGGGCTCGGTGCCCGCCACCCTGATCGTGAACGGCGATGCGCCGTTCACCATGGCTGACCTCGGGATGATCTCCCTGGCGTTCGGCACCATCGTCGTGGCCACCGTCTACGCCCTCGGCCACATCGGCGGCAACCACATCAACCCGGCCGTCACCGTCGGGCTCGCGGCCACCGGCAAGTTCCCCTGGAGCCAGGTCCCGGCCTACATCGCCGCCCAGGTGGTCGGCGCGATCGTCGGTGCCGCCGCCATCATCGGCGTGCTCGGCATGCAGGCCAGCGACGTCGGCCTGGGCGTCGCGGCGTACGACGCGGACACTGTCAACATGGCGCGCGCGTTCACCGCGGAGTTCGTGGGCACGTTCATCCTGGTGTTCACGATCTTCGGAGTCATCCACCGCAAGGCCGCGGCCGGCTTCGCCGGAGTGGCCATCGGTCTGGTCGTCTTCGCGGCCATCATCCCGGTGGCACCGACCACCGGCGCCTCGATCAACCCGGCCCGCACCTTCGGTCCCATGTTCGTCCAGCAGCTCGCCGGTGGCGAGGTCAAGTGGGGCCAGCTGCCCGTCTACCTCGCGGCCGAGCTCCTCGCCGGCGTCGTCGCCGGGCTGCTCTACGGACTGCTCACCAAGACCCCTGCCGATCGTGCGCCCGTCGAGGGAGTGGACCTCGGGGCTCCCGATCTCGAGTCGGCCTCCGCTCGCTGAACGCGTCCCTGCACACTCCGAACCTTTCGAAGGAACTCACATGAAGAAGCTCATCAACGACCCGAACGACGTCGTGGTCGAGGCCCTGCTCGGGATCGAGGCCGCGCACCCCGAACTCCGGGTGGACCACCACAACAAGATCATCTACCGCGGCGACGTCCCCAAGAAGGACAAGGTCGGCATCATCTCCGGAGGCGGCTCGGGCCACGAGCCGCTGCACGGCGGGTTCGTCGGGCTCGGGATGCTCGACGCCGCGTGTGCCGGGGAGATGTTCACCTCGCCGGTGCCCGACCAGATGCTGGCCGCCACCAAGCTGGTGGACGGCGGAGCCGGCGTGCTGCACGTCGTGAAGAACTACACCGGCGACGTGATGAACTTCGAGATGGCCGCCGAGCTTGCTGCCTCGGAGACCGGTGCGAGGGTCGTCTCGGTGGTCACCGACGACGACGTCGCCGTCCAGGACAGCACGTGGACCGCCGGCCGACGCGGGGTCGGCGTGACGGTGCTCCTCGAGAAGATCGCCGGTGCCGCTGCCGAGCAGGGGCGAGACCTCGACCAGGTGGCCGACATCGCCCGGACCGTCAACGCCAACGGGCGCAGCATGGGCGTCGCCCTCACCTCCTGCACCGTCCCTGCCGCGGGCAAGCCGACGTTCGACCTCGGCGAGAACGAGATGGAGCTGGGTGTCGGAATCCACGGTGAGCCGGGTCGCGAGCGGCTGCCCCTGGCGCCGGCGAACGAGATCGCCGCGATGCTGGTCGAGCCGATCCTCGCCGACCTCCCGTTCACGAAGGGCGACCCCGTCATCGCGTTCGTCAACGGGCTCGGCGGCACCCCGCTCATCGAGCTGTACCTGATGTACAACGAGGTGAACAAGATCCTCGGCGGCCACGGCGTCTCCATCGCGCGGTCGCTGGTCGGCTCCTACATCACCTCTCTCGACATGGCCGGCGCGTCGGTCACTCTGCTCAAGGTCGATGACGAGCTGCTCTCGCTCTGGGACGCTCCTGTGAACACGGCGGCGTTGAGATGGGGCATCTGACCTTGAGCGAGAGCGTGACCACGGCGGTCCTCGACAGGTGGGTCCGGTCCTTCGCCGTCCTCGTGGCCGAGAACCGGGAGCACCTGACCGAGCTCGACGCAGCGATCGGTGACGCCGACCACGGTTCGAACATGGACCGGGGCATGACGGCCGCCGTGGCTGCGCTCGACGAGACCAGGCCGGCCAGCGCCGGCGCGCTGCTGTCCAAGGTCGGGATGACACTCGTCTCGACCGTGGGCGGTGCGAGTGGTCCGCTCTTCGGGACGCTCTTCCTCCGCATGGGCACCTCGCTCGGTGACACCGGCACCGTGTCCGCGACCGACCTCGCGGCTGCTCTCCGAGCAGGCCTGGGGGGAGTGGTCGACCGGGGCAAGGCCGGGGCCGGCGACAAGACGATGTACGACGCCCTGGCGCCGGCCGTCGACGCCCTCGACGACGCCCTCGCGGCCGACGTACCACTGTCGGCCGCGCTGGAAGCCGCGCAGGTTGCCGCTGAGGCGGGCCGGGACGCGACCACTCCGATGCTGGCGCGCAAGGGCCGGGCCAGCTATCTGGGCGAGCGCAGCGTCGGGCACCAGGATCCGGGCGCTACGACGGTGGCCCTGCTGCTCGAAGCCGCGACCCGAGCCTTCCAGCCATGACCGACGGTGGCTCCGCACAGGAGGTCGGACTCGTCGTCGTCTCCCACAGCAGGGCGCTCGCCCGGGCGGCGGTCGTGCTGGCGGAGGAGATGCTCCACGGCCGGTCGCTGCGCATCGAGGTGGCGGCCGGGCTGGACGACACGACACTGGGGACCGACGCGGTGAGCATCAGCGCGGCGATCGAGCGGGCCGACGGTCCGGGTGGCGTCGTGGTGCTGATGGACCTCGGCAGTGCCCTGCTGAGCGCCGAGCTGGCGCTCGACCTCCTGGACGACCCGACGGCACGCGACCGGGTCACGCTCTCGCCGGCGCCGATCGTCGAGGGACTCGTCGTCGCGGCTGTTGCCGCGGCCGGTGGCGCGAGCCGGGCGGAGGTCGCGGCCGAGGCCCGGGACGCCCTGATGGGCAAGGCCGCGCACCTGGCCGAGCCGACCACGGACGCCGTGCCGGAGCCGCGGCCGGCGGAGGCGGTGGGGGTCTTCACGGTGGAGAACCCGCACGGGCTGCACGCCCGGCCGGCCGCGCGGCTGGTCAGCGAGGTGCGCACCCTCGACGCGTCGGTCCAGCTCCGGAACCTCACCACGGGCGCCGGCCCGGTGCCCGCCGCAAGCCTGAGCCGGGTCGCCACCCTCGGCGCCGTACGAGGCCACGAGGTCGAGGTGCGCGCGTCCGGGCCTCAGGCCCAGGAGGCGGTCGAGCACCTGCTGACGCTGGCGACCCGTCGGTTCGACGAAACGGACGAGGACGTCGTCGAGGTGCGGCCCTCGGCCCCGACCGACCAGCGCAGTGCCGGCGTACCCCTGCCGGCGTCCCCGGGCATCGCCATCGGCCCGGTCCGAAGGCTGACCGCAGCTCCGGACCCGGACGGCCACGAGCAGGTCCCTGCAGAGCCCGCGGCGGAGTGGCGACGTGTCGTCGAGGCAGTCGCGACTGCGCGTCTGGAGATCGAGCACGCCCGGGTCCTGACCGCGCGCGAGGTGGGTGCCTCGCAGGCCGGCATCTTCGACGCGCACCTCCTGCTGCTCTCCGATGCCGAGATGCTCGCCGAGGTCAAGGGTCGACTGGCGAGCGGGCTCGGAGCGGTCGCCGCCTGGACGAGCTGCCTGGCTGAGGTCGAGGCCCAGTGGGCGGAGCTGCCCGATCCCTACCTGCGCCAACGCGCAGCGGACGTGCGGGCGGTCGGCGAACAGGTCCTCCGCGCCCTGACCGGTCACACCGAGCGTCGGATGACCGACTCGGGTGTCCTGGTCGCCCCCGACCTCACCCCGGCGGAGACCGCGGCGCTGGACCTGGACCTGGTGGCGGGCGTGATCCTGGCGGACGGGAGTCCCACCTCCCACGCCGCGATCCTGGCCCGGGGCCGGGGCATCCCGGTCATCGTGTCCGCCGGCCCCACCGTGCTGGACCTGGCCGAAGGCACCACCGTCATCGTCGACGGAAGCACCGGTGAGCTCTACGTCGAGCCGTCGGCGGAGCGGCTCGACGACTACCGGCAGCGCGCCCGCGAGGCGGCCGAGCTCAACGCTCGGCAGCTCGCTCTGGCCGGGCAGCCGGCCACCTCACGTGATGGCACGGCGTTCACCGTGGCCGCCAACCTGGGCTCGGTCGCCGACGCCCGCGCGGCGCTCGTCGCCGGTGCCGACGGGTCCGGGCTGGTGCGGACCGAGTTCATCTTCCTCGACCGGTCGGACGCTCCGACGGTTGACGAGCAGCAAGCGGTGTACGACGAGATCGCCGAGGCGATGGGCGGACGACGGGTCACGCTGCGCACGCTCGACGTCGGCGGTGACAAGCCCCTGTCCTACCTGCCCATGCCCGTCGAGGCCAACCCGTTCCTCGGCCAGCGCGGCATCAGGCTGAGCCTCGAGCACCGCGAGCTGCTGCGCGACCAGCTGGCCGCGATGTGCGAGACCGCGCGACGGTTCCCGATCGACATCATGTTCCCGATGGTGACCACCCCCGGTGAGCTCATCGAGGCGCGGCAGGTGCTGACCGAGGCGGCCGGACCGGCCGGGCTCCCCGAGGGCCTCCGTGTCGGCACCATGATCGAGGTGCCCGCGGCGGCACTGAAGATCGAGGCGTTCCTTCCCTACCTGGACTTCGTCAGCATCGGCACCAACGACCTGACGCAATACACGATGGCCGCCGAACGCGGCAACGGGTCCGTCGCAGCATTGTCTGACCCGCTGGACCCGGGGGTGCTCCGGCTCGTCGACCACGTGTGCCGCGCCGCTCGTGGCCGGATCGATGTCGCCGTCTGTGGTGAGGCGGCGTCGGACGAGCTGGCCGTCCCGGTGCTGGCCGGGCTGGGCGTGCACGAGCTGAGCGTCTCCCCGGCCGCCGTACCGCGGGTCAAGGAAGCCGTGCGCCAGCTCGACGTGGCGCGCTGCGCAGCGCTCGCCCTCCGGGCCCTGGAGCTGGCCGACGCCGACGACGTGCGCAAGCTGGTGCTCGATCAGCTCGGCGAAGGGGCGGGCTGACGCGGGTCAGGAAGGCTGGGCGTCCTTGCGACGGACCGCGCGGCCGAGCTTCGTGAGCTGGCTGCCCAGGTTGCGCCGGTTGGTCTCCTCGAGCCAGCCGTTGGGGAACGACAGCCGGATCACGCGGTGCCAGGCCGACGCGACCTGCGGGACCAGCGGTCGGGCGTTGTAGGACAGCCCGTAGCGCTGGAAGAGGTCCTCGACCTCCGGCGCGATCTCGCCGTAGCGGTTGCTCGGCAGGTCCGGGAAGCAGTGGTGCTCGATCTGGTGGGAGAGGTTGCCGGTCATCAGGTGCATGAACGGGCTGCCGGAGATGTCGGCCGAGCCGAGCATCTGGCGGACGTACCACTCGCCCTTGGTCTCGTTGTCGTCCAGCACCTCGAGCTCGAAGGTCTCGACGCCCTCGGGGAAGTGCCCGCACATGATCACCGAGTGGCTCCACACGTTGCGGGTCAGGTTGGCGACGGCGTTCGCGGCCAGGGTGCGACGGAAGCCCTTGCCGGTCAGGGCGGGGTGCACGACGTAGTCCTTCGCGGCCTGCTTGCCCATCTTGCGCAGCATGCCCCGCAGCCGGGTCCTGGTCTCCGGCGGCATCCCCTTCTTGCCGCGGATCGACTCACCCAGGTCGGCGTCGTACATCGCGATGCCCTGCTCGAAGATGCACGCGGTGATGAAGTTGATCAGGGGCTGGGCCAGGTGTCGCGGCTGCCACTCCTGCTCCTCGGCGACGCGCATGATGCCGTAGCCGAGGTCGTTGTCCTTGCCGACGATGTTCGTGTACTTGTGGTGGGTCTCGTTGTGGGCGCGCTTCCACTGCTCCGGCGGCGACGAGTGGTCCCAGTCCCAGGTGGACGAGTGGATCTTCGGGTCGCGCATCCAGTCCCACTGGCCGTGCAGCACGTTGTGCCCGATCTCCATGTTCTCGAGGATCTTGGCCAGCGAGAGGCTCGCCGTTCCGATCCACCACGCCGAGCGCTTCCTGCCGGCGAGCAGGATCACCCGGCCGCTGAGCTCCAGCGCGCGCTGCACGGCGATCACCCGCCGGATGTACGCCGCGTCGGCGGCCCCTCGACTCTCGATCACCCGTTCGCGGATGGCGTCGAGCTCGGCGCCGATCTGCTCGATGTCCTCGGGCGTCAGGTGCCCCGCGGGACGGTGGGTGGGGCGAGCTTCGACGGTCATGCGACCTCCGGGTTTCGGCGATTCGGGCGCCATCGGGGACCGGGATGACTGCTTGCTTGCAGCATGTCAGAGGCGGGCAAGCCACGGCCATTCATCGCTATTAGTAACCAGCGCGTAACATCGCCCGAGATCGCGGCAACTCAGAGGGCCGCGTTCGCGATCGTGGCGCCGGGAGGGCGCTGCGAGTCTCACGAAAGGCATGTCCTTGATGAAGTTCGCACGTCTTACCACGCGCCTCGCCGTCGGCGGTGTCACCGCCGCACTGGCGACCGCCGGCCTCGTCGGTGCCACCAGCACGACGGCTTCTGCCGCCCCGGTCAGCACGACCTACACCTGCACCACGCCGTTCGGGAGCTTCCCGGTGCCGGTCACCGTGGACATCGCGCTGCTGCCCAGCACCGCGCCGGCCGGCTTCCCGGTCCCAGCCGGCCTGTTGTCATTCAACTCGACGGCCACGATCCCCGACTCCGTGCAGATGGCTATGGACACCCTGCCCGGCGGACCGGTCACCGGCGGCAAGTCGACCGATTTCGGCACCGCTTTCGGCGACACCGTGGCCCCGGCTCCGGTCGCCTGGACCAAGCCCGTCGCTCCGGTCGGCGGCTTCTGGACCTACACCGGCAAGGGCGCCAACGGGGCGTTCACGCTGCCGAAGGCCGGCACCTACTCGGTGAACATGCCCAAGACGTTCACTCTTGTCGCCACGAACGCCAGCGGCGGCACAGTGGCCACCGCCACCTGCACCAACGCCGCCCCGGCGACAATCGGCACCATCGTGCTGAGCAAGCAGGCGTCGAAGGTCAAGGCGAAGGCACCGCACTCGGTCAAGAAGGGCTCGGTCGTCTCCGTCAAGGGCAAGGT
>JAWWPK010000465.1:0-6439 GCA_033854925.1 Nocardioidaceae bacterium
GCTGGCCGGACGACCGGCTGTCCCGGCTGCTCACCGCGCGTCCCGACCTGGCCACACCCGCTCCTCATGACTCCGGCCAGCTGGCTTCGCGCGCCACCACGCGGTCTTCCCTGCTGCGCGCGCTCGACCAGCTCAACCGGCTCGAGCTCTCCGTTCTAGATGCCCTGGTAGTCGCAGGTCAAACGTCACATGAGGCGTTGACGAGCATGGTCCACGCCGACCCGGCCCTGGTCGGGGCCGCGATCGAGCGACTGGTCGACCTCACCCTGGCCTGGGAGTCGACCGGCGGTCTGCGGCCGCTGAGCGGGGTCGCAGAGGGGTTGACCGGCGGTCCCGAGGCCGGCGTGAGCGGGCTGCGGCCGTGCTCGGCGCCCACGCCCACGCCTCGAGAGGTCGCCGGGTGGCTGGCCGAGCTGTCGGACCCGGCCCGGGCGATGCTCGAGCACGTCCTGGCCGCCGGTGGCGAGGCGACCACCGACGGTGCCCGGCTGACGGTGCTGCCCGTCGACGCCGCCACCCCGGCGGAGGAGCTGCTCGCACGCAAGCTTCTGGTGCCACGCGGGACCGGCTCGGTCGTCGTGCCCGGCGAGATCGGCCTGGCCCTGCTCGGCGGCCATACGACGGCCGAGCGGGTTGACGACGTTCCGGGCCTGGCGTCGACGGAGCGCAGCGAGCAGCAGGTCGACGCTGCGGCGGCGGGCGCCGCCTTCGAGGCGGTACGCCGGCTCGAGCTGTTGCTCGACCTCTGGGGCGCCGAGCCGCCGTCGGCGTTGCGCAGCGGCGGCCTCGGCGTACGCGACCTCAAGGCGACCGCCGCGGCGCTGCACGTCGACGAGGCCGCCGTCGCGCTGCTGGCCGAGACCGCCTCGGCCTCCGGGCTGCTGGCCACCGCCGCCGACAGCGTTGGCAACCCGGTGTGGCTGCCGACGGACCAGGTCGACACCTGGGTGCTGCGGCCGCCCGCGGAGCGGTGGGCCGGGCTGGCCCGCACCTGGCTGGACAGCCCGCGGATGCCGGGGCTGGTCGGCTCCCGCGACACCGCCGGCAAGCCGTGGAACGCGCTGGCGCCCGAGCTGGCCGGCATCCACATGCCCGAGACCCGCGCGATGACGTTGGCGGCGCTGGCCGGGTTGCCCTACGGCTGGTGCCTGGCCGCAGGCACCGGCGTGCCGTCGATGGTCAAGCTGCTGCGCTGGCAGCGGCCGCGCCGGCCTCGGAGCCGCGCCGACCAGGTGCTCTGGACGGTCGCCGAGGCCGCCGTGCTCGGGGTGACCGGGCTCGACGGCCCGGCGTCGTACGCCCGGGACCTGCTGGCCGGCGAGGACGACAAGGCGCAGAAGGCGCTGGCCGGGCTGCTGCCCGAGCCGGTCGACCACGTGCTGCTGCAGGCCGACCTCACCGCGGTCGCGCCCGGCCCGCTCGAGTCGCAGCTGGCCAGGCGGCTGCAGCTGGTCGCCGACGTGGAGTCGCGGGGCGGGGCGACCACCTACCGCTTCACGCCCGCCTCGGTCCGCCGGGCCCTGGACACCGGCTGGACCGCGGTCGAGCTGCACGAGTTCCTCGGGTCGGTGTCACGGACCCCGGTGCCACAGCCGCTCGCCTACCTGGTCGACGACACCGCCCGCACCTTCGGGTCTGTCCGGGTTGGCCACGCCGAGGCGTTCCTGAGGGCCGACGACGAGACCGCGCTCACCGAGCTCCTGCACCACCCGAAGGCCTCTTCGCTGTCGCTGCGCCGGCTGGCACCGACGGTGCTGGTCAGCACGTTGCCGCTCGACCTCCTCCTGCCTCGGCTGCGCGAGCTCGGCGCCGCGCCCGTCGTCGAGGCGGAGGACGGCACCGTGCACGTCGTGCGGCCGGACCAGCGCCGGGCGCGGACCCCGCGCGAGCACCGCGGACGGGGGGCCGCCGCGGCCCGGCGTACGGCCACCGTCTCGGCCGTCGTCACCGCGATCCGCTCCGGTGACCGCGCCGCGACGTCCCGGCCGACGGGGCCCGAGGCTTCGTTGTCCCCGTCCGGGTCGCTCGCCGCCCTGCGCGACGCGGTCGAGAGCGGTGCCCCGGTGCTGATCGTCTACGTCGACAACCACGGCACCCGCAGCGAGCGCGTCGTCGACCCGGTCTCCGTCGAGGGCGGCGTGCTGACCGCCCACGACCAGCGCTCCGACGACGTCCGCACGTTCGCCGTCCACCGGATCACCGCTGTAAGACCCATTTCGGGGTGAACCCGTAGACTCGGACGGTGGACTTCATCCGCTACGCCGAGCGGTCGGCCGGGCTCCTCAACGCGGCGATCACCGACGTCGACTCGCTCCGGGCCCATCTCGCCGACCGCGAGTGGCTGGTGCACCAGTGCACCGATCGCGACTGCATGCTGCTGCGGAAGTTCCAGCGCGAGCTGAGGCCGGTCTTCGAGGCCTCCGCCGCCGACGACACGACCGCTGTGATCGACGGGATCAACGAGCTGATGGTGCGGCACCCGATCACGCCCCAGATCTCCAGCCACGACCCGCAGCACCTCCACATCCACGCAGCGTCGAAGACCCAGACGGTCGCTGAGCTGCTCGTCGGCGAGGCGCTGCTCGGCCTGGCCAACCTGGTCTGCGACCTCGGCCCGCACCGGCTCGGCATCTGCGCGGCCTCCCCCTGCACCAACGTCTACGTCGACACCTCGCCCAACCAGTCGCGGCGCTACTGCTCCGACCGCTGCTCGTCCCGTGCCAACGTCGCGGCCTACCGCGCCCGGCAGAAGGCCGTCGCTTCTGCATGAACGATCACCCCACGAAATCGCTCGCTGCACTCGCGCTTCCGCAGGGACCCCGACGTGCATGACGGACCCCTGATCGTCCAGTCCGACAAGACGCTGCTGCTCGAGGTCGACCATCCCGCGGCCGCGGACTGCCGCAAGGCGATCGCGCCGTTCGCCGAGCTGGAGCGCTCGCCCGAGCACATCCACACCTACCGGCTGACCCCGCTCGGCCTCTGGAACGCCCGCGCCGCCGGCCACGACGCCGAGCAGGTCGTCGACACGCTGCTGGAGTACAGCCGCTACGCCGTACCCCACGCGCTGCTGGTCGACGTGGCCGAGACGATGGCGCGCTACGGCCGGCTGCGGCTGGAGAAGCACCCGATCCACGGGCTGGTCCTGGTCTCGAACGACCGGCCGGTGCTCGAGGAGGTGCTGCGCGCCAAGAAGGTCGCCGGGATGCTGGGTGCGCGCCTCGACGACGACACCGTGGCCGTGCACGGCTCCGAGCGCGGCAACCTCAAGCAGGCGCTGCTCAAGCTCGGCTGGCCCGCCGAGGACCTCGCGGGATACGTCGACGGCGAGGCGCACCCGATCTCGCTCGACCTCACGCACTGGACGCTGCGCGACTACCAGCGCGAGGCCGCGGAGTCGTTCTGGCACGGCGGCTCGGGCGTGGTGGTGCTCCCGTGCGGCGCCGGCAAGACGCTGGTCGGCGCGGCCGCGATGGCGCACGCGCAGGCGACCACGCTGATCCTGGTCACCAACACCGTCTCGGCGCGGCAGTGGAAGGACGAGCTGCTCCGGCGCACGTCGCTGACCGAGGAGGAGATCGGCGAGTACTCCGGCTCGGTCAAGGAGATCCGCCCGGTCACCATCGCGACGTACCAGGTGATGACCACGAAGCGCTCCGGCGTCTACCGCCACCTCGAGCTGCTCGACGCCCGCGACTGGGGGCTGATCATCTACGACGAGGTGCACCTGCTGCCGGCCCCGATCTTCCGGATGACCGCGAACCTGCAGGCCAGGCGCCGGATCGGGCTCACCGCCACCCTGGTGCGGGAGGACGGCCGCGAGGGCGACGTGTTCTCCCTGATCGGGCCGAAGCGCTACGACGCGCCGTGGAAGGACATCGAGGCGCAGGGCTGGATCGCGCCTGCCGACTGCGTCGAGGTCCGGGTCTCGCTGCCCACCGACGAGCGGATCGTCTACGCGACCTCCGAGCCCGAGGAGCGCTACCGGATCGCCTCCTGCACGCCGCAGAAGCTCCAGGTGGTCCGCGACCTGGTCGCCGCGCACGCCGACCAGCCCACCCTGGTGATCGGCCAGTACATCGACCAGCTCGACGAGCTCGCCGAGGCCCTCGGCGCTCCCCTCATCAAGGGCGAGACCACGGTCAAGGAGCGCCAGCGACTCTTCCAGGCCTTCCGCACCGGCGAGGTCGGCCTGCTCGTGGTCTCCAAGGTCGCGAACTTCTCCATCGACCTGCCCTCCGCCGAGGTCGCCATCCAGGTCTCCGGCGCCTTCGGCTCCCGCCAGGAGGAGGCCCAGCGCCTCGGCCGGCTGCTGCGTCCCAAGACCGAGGGCAAGACCGCGCACTTCTACACGATCGTCTCCCGCGACACCGTCGACGCCGACTTCGCCCAGAACCGGCAGCGGTTCCTCGCCGAGCAGGGCTACGCCTACCGGATCGTCGACGCAGAGGACCTCCCGGCCTGACGCACGCCCCGGGACGCTGGGACGTCATACGAACCGTGATCTCCGTGAGCGTGGTGAGGTATGACGTTATGCCTCCGAATTGCCGTACTCCGTCTCCGTCCGGCCCAATGACCTGCTGAAGTAGCCCCATGAGCGAGATGCCGCCACCCGGACCGCCGCCGGGGCCACCGGGTCCACCCGCGGCCGCAGGCCCGCCGCCGCAGGCGCCGATGGGCTGGCTCCGGCTGACGCTGCAGGGCAGCCCGCTGACCAGCAGCATGATCACGCCGGCGGTGACGGTCAACGGCTGGCGGGTACCCTCGCACTACGGAGAGAACGTCATCCCGGTCTACGCCGGGCCGAACCGGATCGACGTCAGCTGCCAGTGGCTGATGAAGTTCGGCGAGGCGACGCTCGAGGCGCAGGTGCCGGCGGGCGGTCAGGTGGCGGCGTTCTACGCAGCGCCATGGCACCAGTTCAGCCGGGGCGCGATCGGCTACGAGAAGCAGAAGCGGCCCGGAGCGGTTGGCTTCACGGTGATGATGGCCGTGATCGCGATGGTCGTGGTCGCACTGTTCGTGCTGCCCAACCTGTAGACGAACGAGAGGAGCGGAAGACTTTGGACGTGCGCAGCCTCTCGGTGCTCGCCTACTTCGGTGACGACCCGGACCGGGTCTACCAGCTCATCCAGTGGCTCCCGGTCCTCGAGCTCCTCGACGCGCACGAGAGCGTCGGCATCGTGTTGCAGGACCCCGAGACCGCGACCATCGTCCGCGCGCGCACGACGCTGCCGGTCCTGTTCGCGGCCGACTTCGGCGAGCTCCGGGATCTGTACGCCGAGCTGGACGCCAAGGTTGCGCTCTACTGCAACAACTCGACCAGCAACTTCGACTCGCTCCTCGAGACCCGGATGCTGCACGTGCACATCAACCACGGTGAGAGCGACAAGCAGAGCATGGCGAGCAACAACGCCAAGTCCTACGACCGGGTCTTCGTCGCCGGCCAGGCGGCGGTCGAGCGCTACGCGCTGAGCCTGCTCGAGTTCGACACCGACCGCCTCGTGCGGATCGGCAGGCCGCAGCTCGACCTGGAGCGGGTGCCCGCGCTGACGCCGAGCCCGCGGCGCACCGTGCTCTACGCGCCGACCTGGGAAGCCGACGCGGACTACAACAACTACTCGTCGGTGGACACGATCGGCACCCGGATCGTGCAGCAGCTGCTCGACGTGCCCGACGTTCGGCTGGTCTACAAGCCGCACCCTCGGGTCGTGATCAGCGCCGACCCCGGGATCGGTTCGGGGCATCGGGAGATCCTCGACCTCGTCGCCCGGGCTGCGGCCCTCGACCCGGCGGCCGGACACCTTGCCCTCCTCGATGCCGACATCCTCGCCGTGATGCCGGCCTGCGACGCGATGGTCACCGACGTCTCATCGGTCGGGCTGGACTGGCTCTACCTGCGCACCGAGCGTCCGCTGTTCATCGCCGACCGTCATCACGACCCGGAGCGGCTGCGGCTGGGGGCACCCGTGAGCCGGTGCGCCGATGTGCTCGACTCGCAGAACGTGCACGGGCTGACCGAGCTGCTCACCGCGCGCCTGGAGCACGACGAGCTGTACGCCGCCCGGATCGCGATGCGCAACCACTACTTCGACGGCGTGAAGGTCGGCGACAGCACTGCACGCTTCGTCGAGGCCGTCGGCGCGCTCGCCAGGCTGCGAGACACCCTCCTGCCGGACGGGGCCGAGGAGGCCGGTCGATCTCGACCGGGGTCTCAGCGGCCGAGGTCGCGCAGCACCCGCTGGCTGGCCAGCCCGCCCGGCGAGCCGGTCACGCAGCCGCCCGGATGGCTGCCCGAGCCGCACCGGTAGCAGCCGTCGAGCAGAATGGCGCTCTGGCTCCATGTGGCGCGAGGCGGGATGCCTCTTATCACTCCTGCACGAGTCTGGCAATGTCCCGTTCGACCCATCGTGAGTTGCGCCGCCGAGAACTACCGTCC
>JAWWPK010000466.1:0-6824 GCA_033854925.1 Nocardioidaceae bacterium
GGGCCGCGACCTCGAGGTCGGCCACCAGTCCGTCGTAGACCGCGTCCCGGTCGTCGGCCCGCAGCACCGCCGACGGATGGGTCGTGGGCAGCACCCAGGCGGGCGGGTGGTCGACCGGGAACCGGTCCGGCCAGTCGGTCAGCGTTCCGCGCGCCTCGCCGACGCGGAACTTCGACCCGTAGACGGCCTTGCCGGCGGTGCCACCCAGCAGCACCACGCCGACCGGTCGCAGCTCCCGGAACTCCGCCACCAGCCACGGGCCGCAGGCGGCGACATGCATCTGGGTGGGGCCCTGGTGGATGCGCTGCTTGCCGCGGGTGCCGCGCCAGCGGAAGTGCTTGACGACGTTGGTCCGGTAGGTGTCCTTGCGGTCGATCCCCGCGTCGTCGAGCGCAGTCGCCAGCACCCGGCCGGCGGGCCCGACGAACGGCTCGCCCTGCTGGTCCTCCTGGTCTCCTGGCTGCTCACCGAGCAGGACGAGCCGCGCGCGCTTCAGCCCCTGGCCCATCACGACCTGGGTTGCGTCCCGGTAGAGCTCACAGCCGCGGCAGTGCTGGGCGGCCTCCCGCAGCTCGGCGAGCGAGGCGTGGTCGGGCACCCATTGCTGGGCGCCCGGACGTTCCGTGTCGGCCATGCCCAGCGGTACCCGGGCGCTCGCCCGTACCTTGAAATAGAACAGGTTCCAGTTTCGACCCTACGATGGCCCGGTGCGCTTCTCGATCAGTACCGCGTTCCTGCCGACCGACCAGCTCGTCCCGATCGCGAAGGCGGCCGACGAGCTCGGCTACGACAGTCTCGCCATACCCGACCACGTGGTCGACCTCGAGACGCTGCGCACGCCGTACCCCTACACGCCGGACGGCGCTCGCCGGTGGGGCTTCGACGCGGAGTGGCCGGACCCGTGGGTGCTGGTGGGCGCGCTGTCGGCGGTGACGGCCCGGCTGCGCTTCTTCACCAGTGTCTACGTGCCGGCGCTGCGCAACCCGTTCCAGGTCGCGAAGTCGGTCGGCACCGCGGCGGTGCTCTCCGGGAACCGGGTCGCGCTGGGTGTCGGGATCGGCTGGTGCGAGGAGGAGTTCGAGCTGCTGGAGCAGAACTTCCGGACCCGCGGCAAGCGCACCGACGAGGGGCTCGCGCTGATCAAGGAGCTGTGGCAGCCCGGCTGGCGCGAGTTCCACGGTGAGTTCTACGACGCACCACGGCTGGTGATGGAGCCGACCCCGACCGCGCCGGTGCCGATCTACGTCGGCGGTCTCTCCGAGATCGCGTTCGCGCGGGCCGCGCGGCACGACGGCTGGGTCGGCGACATGTACCCGATCGACGAGGCGATCGGCTGGGCCACCCGACTCGCCGACGCTCGCGCGGCGATCGGAGCCCAGGGCGACTTCGCGGTCTTCGTCGCGCTCACCGACGCGTTTCTGCCCGAGCACTTCAGCCGGGCCGAGGAGGGCGGCATCACCGACTGCATGACGATGCCGTGGATGTACTACTCCGGCCGCGACGCGACCATCGAGCAGAAGCTCGAGGGGATGGAGCGGTTCGCGGACGACGTGATCCGGCCGCTGGTCACGGGCTGACCGCTACGGACTGGCCCAGCGACTGACGCGCGGTGTGGTCGGCGGCGGGCCGAAGAGCGGCAGCATCGCGTTGTACTCGGGGCTGCCCTCCGGGATGATGTCGACCTGGGACTGGCAGAAGTTGATGTGGTCGAGCGGGTCGGGCCTGCCGACGTAGACGAGCTTGTCGCCCGGCGAGCCGCCGGCGACTGCGCCGCAGTAGACCTCGTCGCGGACGCCGTCGTAGAGCAGGTAGATGGTGTCGCCACCCTCCTCGCCGTAGACGTCGTTCACGCCCCAGCCGACGTAGATGATGTCGTCGCCCTCGTCGGCCGACACGTGGTCGTCGCCACCGCCGGGGTAGAGGACGTCGTTGCCGATCCCACCGTCGAGGTCGTCGTTGCCGGCGCCGCCGTAGACGGTGTCATTGCCGTCGCCGCCCTGGACGTAGTCGTTGCCGGCCTCGCCGTAGAGCGTGTCGTTGCCCGCGGTGCCGCGGATCTGGTCGTCGCCGTCGCCGCCCCAGCCGGTGTCGTTGCCCTCGTTGAGGCTGATGTCGTCGTTGCCGAGGTCGCCGTGGACCTGGTCGTCACCGGTGCCGGTGCCGATGGTGTCGTTGCCGTCACCGCCGAACGCCGTGTCGTTGCCGGCGTTGAGGATGATCTGGTCGTTGCCGATGCCGCCGTCGGTGAAGTCGTTGCCGCCGCCGCCGTTGAGGACGTCGTCGCCGTCCTCGCCGTAGAGCTTGTCCGCCCCGGGGCCGCCGGAGAACACGTCGTTGCCGGTGCCGCCGTAGGCCTTGTCGTTGCCGCCCATGCCCTTGAACTGGTCGTTGCCGTCCAGCCCCTTGAACTTGTCGTTGCCGGGCGTGCCCTTGACGTTGTCGGACTTGTTGGTGCCGTGGAAGGACTTCGCCTGCGCTGCGAGTGCCGGCGCGAGGGCGAGCGCCACGATGGTCGCAGGGACCACGAGCGAGCGGCGGAGGCGGTGCACCACACGACGCTATCCCGTCAGGTGCCCCTCGTGGCATCGATCCACTACTTTTCGCCCCATTTTCATCCCTTCGGGCAGCGTTCCGCGGCCCTGGCAGTCACGCCCTAGGCTCGGCGCGTGACCACGAGGCCGCCTGAGCACCGGCCCGACCTGGGCTACCTGTTCGTGGTGACCTACGGCCGGTCCGGCTCGACGCTGCTGATGGGGCTGCTCAACAGCATCCCGGGCTACCTGGTCCGCGGCGAGAACTGGGATGCGTTGCACCACCTGTTCCGCTTCCACCGGACCCTCGCAGAGGGCAGCCGCCGGTGGGAGCCGGCCCGGCTGCGGCAGCGCACCCACCCGTTCTTCGGCGCCGGCGACTTCCCCGTCCGCAAGTCGCTCGAGGGCACCCGCCGGCTGGTGCTCGACACCGTGCTCCGGCCCAGGGACGACACCCGCGTCACCGGGTTCAAGGAGATCCGCTGGTACGGCGACGACGTGGTGGAGTACGTCGCGTGGCTGCGCGAGGTGTTCCCGGGAGCCCGCTTCGTCGTGAACACCCGCGACCACGAGGAGGTCCGGCGCAGCGGCTGGTGGGCCAAACGGCCCGAGAACGCCGAGCAGCTCCCCGCCATCGAGGAGCGGATCCTGGCCCTGGCCGAGGGACTCGGCGACGCGGCGTACCGCGTCCACTACAACGACTACGTCGCCGACCCGTCCGTGCTGCGTGGGCTGTTCGACTGGCTGGGCGAGCCGTTCGACGAGGCCGCGGTGCGGTCAGTGCTGGAGACCCGCCACTCGGTCTGACCGGACCCCTGGAGGCAGGAACCTAGAAGAGGGTCAGCTTCAGCACGTGCCACGGGGCGGTCAGCCGCTGGGTGGTGGGTGACGGGCAGTTGCCGATCTCGTCGAGCGGGTCACGACCGCCCACCAGGACCAGCTTGTCGCCCTGCTCGCCGCCGTCCACGGTGCCGCAGAAGACGACGTCCTTGATGTTGTCGTTGAGCAGGTAGATGGTGTCGCCGCCCTCCTCGGCGTGGACGTCGTCGGACCCTTCGCCCACCCGGAGCACGTCGTTGCCGGCATCGGCCGAGAGGTGGTCGTCGCCCGTTCCGTCGTCGAGGACGTCGTTGCCGTCACCGCCGTCCAGGTCGTCGACGCCGTCGCCGCCGGTCACCGTGTCGTTGCCGGCGCCGCCCTGCACGTAGTCGTTGCCGCCCTGCCCGTCGAGGTTGTCGTCGCCGGCCTGGCCGGTCACGTGGTCGTTGCCGTCGCCGCCGAGGGCGGTGTCGTTGCCGCCGCCACCCTGCACGGAGTCGTTGTCGGCGCCGCCGTCGCCGAGGTCGTTGCCCCCGCCACCGCTGATCTGGTCGTCGCCGTTCTCGCCGTAGCCCTTGTCGTTGCCGCCGCCCATGACCAGGCTGTCGTTGCCGTCGCCACCGAGGGCCTTGTCGTTGCCGCCGCCACCGATGACCTTGTCGTTGCCGCCCTTGGCCTTGAACACGTCGTTGCTGCCCTTGCCCTTGAGCGTGTCGTTGTGCTCGGTGCCCTGGTAGTGCTTGGCCTCCGCGATCTGCGGGGCCAGCACGAGCGCGAGCACCGCGGCCGGGACGACGAGGGACTTCTTGACCAAGGGCGGGAGCATGCGCAGACCATAACCCGCGGACCACTAGCGTCGGGGTCATGGCGATCGACGTCCGCCCGGCCACCCGCTTCGGGGACATGGCGACGATGCTCGGGCCGAAGAAGAACCCCGACGCCAACGTCTGCTGGTGCCTGAGCCATCGCGTCGACTCGAGGACCAACCGGTCGTTGTCGGGCCGGGAGCGCGGCGAGTACGTCCAGAAGCTGTGCCGCCGCAAGGTGGCGCCCGGCGTGCTGGCGTACGACGGCGACGAGGTCTGCGGCTGGGCGGGCATCGCACCGCGGGCCGGGCTTCCGATCGCCCGCTCCACGAAGATCAAGGCCGTCGACGACCTGCCGGTCTGGTCGATCTTCTGTGTGCGGGTCCGCCCTACCTTCCGCGGCCGCGGCATCTCGCTGACGCTGGTCGAGGGTGCGGTCGAGCTCGCCCGCTCGCAGGGTGCTCCGGCAGTCGAAGCCGTCCCGGTCGACAACAACGGCCGGAAGGTCGACCTGACCATGGCGTTCGTCGGCACCCGCGGCCTCTTCGAACGCGCGGGCTTCACCAAGGTCGCCGACACGAGCTCGGTGACCGCCGGCTTCCCGCGGATCGTGATGCGGCTGCCCCTGGAGTAGCTCGATGTAACGCTCGGCGGCCTCGCAGCGCTGTGAGGGGTGGACATCCGTCCTCCCCACGCAGACGAGAGGTGAACATGAGCAGGAGACGCACGAGCGTGTTGACACTGGTCGTCGCCGCAGCGGCCGTGAGCACGGCCGCGGTCGGCACGATCACGGCGCCCGCCCACGCCACGCAGGTGTCCGAGAGCACCATCTCGATCCGGGTTCCACACCCGCGGATCGAGCTCGGTGACACCACCCGCGTCCTCGGTGACCTGCACGTGCGGGGTCCGCAGGACCCCGGAGGCCGAACGGTCACCCTCGAGGCCAAGCCCCAGGGGGCGACGGACTTCACGCCGGTCGGCACGTCGGTGTCCGGCCCGCGCGGCGGGCTGAACCTCGAGGTGGCACCGACGGTCACCACCCGCTACCGCTGGCACTACGCCGGCGCCGAGGACGCCCGGCCGAGCAAGAGCGGTATCGCCCGCGTCGTCATCGTGGCCGACCAGCACCACGGCCACCGGATCCCGACCAGCCTCTCGATCCGCGCGGCGCACCGCATCGTCCAGGCAGACGGACACGACCTCGTCCGCGGTCGTCTGCGCACCCACGGCATCGGGCTGCGCAACCGGGTCGTCGACCTGCTCAGCCGTACGACGGCAGACCCGACCTGGCAGGTCATCGGCCAGGACCTGACCGACCACGCCGGCGCGGTGCAGTTCCCGATCACGCCCACCGCTCCCGCGGCCTACCGGCTGGTCTTCGAGGGCACTGCCGTGTTCCGCCACTCGCACAGCGGCATCGTGCGGATCGGCGTGCGGCCCGTCGTGACCGCGACCGCGGCACCCGAGTGGGTCAACCCCGGTGAGACCGCGACGGTCTCGGGCGTTGCCTCCCTGGCCGGCGTACCGCTCAGCGGAGCCACCGTCGACCTCGTCGCGCGGCCGGCCGGGCACGCGGGTCCGCGGCACGTCGTCGGCTCGGGTACGACGGCCGTGGACGGTTCGGTGGCGATCACCGACACCCCGTCCGTCAGCACGGTCTACCGCCTCGTCGTCCGGCACTCGGCCGGCGTTCCGCGAGGGACCAGCCCGGCAGTGCGGGTCAAGGTGCGCGCACCCAGCTCGCTGTCGATCCGCGGGCGGCACACCGGGGCCGGCTTCATCGTCAGCGGGATCCTGCGCGGCGACCACCACACGGTGCGCAACGCACAGGTCAGCCTGGAGACGCTCGCGCCGGACGCGGTGACCTGGACCGTGGTGACCTCGGGCTTCACCGGCAGGCACGGCAAGGTGGCATTCCTGGAGCCCAGCTCGGAGGGAGCCAGTTACCGTCTGTCGTACGCCGGGGGTACCAGGCTCGCGCCCTGCATCAGCGGGACAGTCGTCAGCTGAGTCCCAGCCACGGAATCGGCCCACCAACCCGAAGGAGCCGGCGCTGGAAGAGAGCGCTGTCCCGCACCCCGACTTGTCGCCCGTGCTCGCGAACGCGTGCGCGGGCGACGCGGCGGCGTTCGTGACGTTGTGGCGGGCACTGCACCCGCCGCTGCTGCGCTACCTGACCGTCCGGGGCGACCAGGCCCCGGAGGACATCGCCTCGGAGACCTGGATGCACGTGGTGAAGGGGTTGGCCGGCTTCGAGGGGAACGCCGCGGAGTTCCGCGCGTGGCTGTTCACCATCGCCCGGCACCGGGCGATCGACCAGGGCCGGGCCCGGACCCGGCGGCCGGTGGTTCCGGTGGGCGAGCCGGCGGCGCTGCCGTCCCGAGAGGTGGCGCCCAGTGCCGAGGAAGAGGTGGTCGCGAAGGACGCGACCGCCCGGGCCCTCGAGCTGGTCGCGACGCTGCCGCCGGCACAGGCCGAGATGGTGATGCTCCGCGTGGTGGCCGGGCTCGAGGTGGCCGACGTGGCCCGGCTCGTCGACAAGAAGCCCGGCGCCGTGCGGGTCGCCGTACACCGGGCGCTGCAGACCCTCGCCCGGCACCCCGAAGCCCGTTCGAACCGAGAGGTGGTGTGACGTGACCCAGCCCCCTGACCAGCCCTTCGACGAGGA
>JAWWPK010000467.1:0-7682 GCA_033854925.1 Nocardioidaceae bacterium
ATGCTCATGGGTCGAGGCTAGTCACCACAGCCCGAGGACGCCTCCGCCGATCCGCACGATGAACGCGCTCACCACCATGATGAAGAAGACCCTCACGAACCGGGCGCCGCGCGAGACGGCGACCCGCGCGCCGACGTACCCGCCGACCAGGTTGCAGGCGCCCATCACCAGGCCGACCTTCCAGAGCACCGCGCCCTGCGGGACGAAGATCGCCAGCGCGCCGAGGTTGGTCGCCCAGTTGGCGAGCCGGGCCTTGGCCGACGCCTCGAGGAACGAGTAGCCGAGGAGCCCGACCAGGGAGAACACCAGGAAGCTGCCGGTGCCCGGGCCGAGCGCGCCGTCGTAGAAGCCGATGACGAAGCCGACCGCCAGCGCGGTCGCGAGGTGCCGGTGGCCGGCGTACCGCAGCGCGGTCGCCTCCCCCAGGTCCGGCTTGAGCAGCACATAGGCACCGACCACGACCAACGCGACCAGGACGATCGGCTCGAACGCGTCTCGCGGGATGTGGCTCGCGACCGCCGCACCGCAGAACGAGCCTGCGAACGCGAGCACCATCATCGGCAGGAACGTCCGCGGGTCCGGCTTGATCCGGCGGTAGTACGTCGCCGAGCTGACCGTCGTACCGCAGATCGAGGCGAGCTTGTTCGTCGCCAGGATCTGCGTCGGCGCCGCGTGCGGCAGCCCGAGCAGCAGTGCCGGCAGCTGGATCAGCCCACCACCGCCCACCACCGCGTCCACGAACCCTGCGGCCACGGCCGCCAGCCCGAGCAGGACCAGCACGGTCGCAGTCGGGTCGGCCACGCGGGCCACCCTAGGTTGGTGCTCGTGCGCATCGTCTCCCTGCTCCCCTCGACCACCGAGATCCTGTTCGCGCTCGGCGCGGGCGAGGACGTGGTCGGCGTGACCTTCGAGTGCGACACCCCGGCCGAAGCGCGCAGCCGGACGGTCGTCTCGACCTCAGCGATGCCCGCCGGGCTCAGGCCGGCCGAGATCGACGCGTACGTCGTCGGCGCGGTGGCGCGTGGCGAGGACCTCTACCACCTCGCCGCCGACGCGCTGCGCTCCCTCGAGCCCACGCTCGTCGTCACCCAGGACCTCTGCGCGGTCTGCGCGGTCGACGTGACCACGGTCGACGCCGCGCTCGCCCACCTCGGCTGCACGGCCGAAGTGCTCACCGTCGACCCGCACAGCGTCGAAGAGGTGCTCGACTCGGTGCTGCTCCTCGGCAAGGCCACCGGCCGCGACGACGTCGCGGCCGAGCTCGTGCAGTCGCTGCGTGAGCGGATGGCCGCCGTCTGGCGCAGCACCATGGGACGGAACCGCCCCCGGGTCGCGGTGCTCGAGTGGACCGATCCGCCGTACGCCCCGGGCCACTGGATCCCGGAGATGGTCGAGCTGGCCGGGGGCGAGTGCGTGCTCGGCGCCGCGGGCCAGAAGTCCGTGCGCATCACCTGGGACGACGTGGCGGCCGCCCGGCCGGACGTCGTGGTCGTGGCGCCGTGCGGCTACGACCGAGCCGGCGCCCAGGCTCAGGCCGACGCGCTGGTCGGCACGCTTCCGGCCGGCGCAGTCGTGCACGCCGTCGACGCCGACGGGATGTGGGCCCGCCCCGGCCCGCGGCTGGTCGACGGCCTCGAGGAGCTGGCCGGAGTGCTGCACCCCACCTGACCCGTACGCCGGGCCAGCTCGAGCCCCGACGCCCAACCTGGCGCCCGGCCCCCACCGGGCGGCTGGAGCGACTCGACCTCGTGGCCGCTGCTGGCCAACAGCCAGGCGACCAACGAGTTCGAGTTCCACATGTCACCGAGCCCCAGCTCGTCGCGCCCCCAGGTCAGGCCCGGCACTCGCGACCCGGCGGCGAGCAGTCGTCGGGTACGCCCGGGATCGGTGGCCACGTGCACCGGGTCCCCGACCGCGAAGCCGAGGTCCGGGACGGACCCGTCCCGCCACACGCGCACCTCGTAGCGGAACAGCCGCGAGGCGCCGAGGCGACGGAACCCGACCGGCCCGGTGGCGGTGACGCCGTGCTTGCGCGGCGGGCCTCCCCACGCGGGCGCCATCTCCACGGTCCATCGATCCGCGTCCAGCTGCACCTCGAGTGCGGCGTGGTACAGGGTGCGCCGCGGGCGATGATGCCGACGCGCGTCAACGGTCTCGAAGACCTGAGTGCTTCGGCGTACGGCGTGCTGGCCGGCGCCCACCGGGATCCAGTAGAGCCAGACTGATGCGACCACCTCTGCACTCTCCCGCTGCTCTGGACGCTGCAGTAGAGGCCAACGTCCCCCGGCGCGAGCGATCAGTCGGCGGGCGCGGGCCGCAGCCGTGCCCGGGTCAGCCCCACCACCCCGATCACCACCCAGACCACGTTGAGCGCCGCGGACGGCCAGGCCCCGTAGTAGGCGGAGTTGACCATCAGCGACCCGCCACCGACGAGGTTCATCAGCTGGAACGGCAGACCGGGGCCGTGCAGCCGGCCCGCGGTGACCAGGCCGTAGGCGCTGATGAGCAGCGCCATGCCGATCCAGCCGACGACGTTGACGAGGATGACGGTCGAGTCCACCGTCAGATCATGGCGGCCTGAGACGACATCGCGCAGTTCGGCGCGAGCGAAGGCGGACTCGTCGGTCAGGTGGCGGTCGTCAGCCCTGCAAGCTCCACCGCGATCAGACCCCCTGGCTGCGCGTCATGGCATCGACGGACAGACCGTTCTGGGTGGCGAGCTCGCGGACCTCGAGCTCCACGAGCTCCAACAGCTCTTCGTCATTGACGAGGTCGGTGTGGGTGATCACGACATCGACCGTCGTGCCACCTTGCGCCCGGATCGCCTTGAACTGCTCGACCGTGTCGGGCATTGGCCCGTCCGTCGCACTCACCTGCACCGGAGCAAACGTCATCGTCCGACCTCCTAGGGGTGAGGCAATGCTGTCAGATCGTCGCGGGTCAGGGTACGACGCAGGAGGTTGAGCCACGAGGCACGCCACTGAAGTTCCGACCGACCAGTGCGCGCTGGGCGACTGCAGGAACCTGTCACTCCGTGCTCTCGGTGGCAGCCGCGCGCGACAGACACCCGCGCCGCAGGACCAGGACCACCAGGGACGGGATGACCAGGGTGTCGATGACGCCCGCGACAATGTTGAGAAGCCGGGTCGGCCAGTGCCCCTCCCCTGAGTCCTGGTGGAGAACCCGTGTCCAGAGCGTCTCGGCCGCGAAGAGGCCCACTATGGCCCACCGGGCGAGACGCGTGTGACGGTCGGCCGCGACCGCGATCTGCACCATGACCGCCAACACCAGAACCGGCAGGACCCAGCGACCGACGTCGTCGCCCAGAGGTGTGAGGACATGGTCATGGAAGTGGCGGGACGACAGCTGCTCCCACGGGTAGTGCCGCTCGCCGTACCAGCGGCCGTCATTGGTCAGCACCTCTGCCACCCAGAAGGCGCCGGCGTACGCCGCGGCGACCGACACGACCGCCCGGGCCGACCCGCGCAGCCCGCCGTCGTCGTCGACCACGGTCAACCAGACGAAGACGACGAAGCCGAGGTCGGCGCCGAGCACGAGCAACGTCCCGGCGACCACGTCGTCGCCGGCGAGCGGGTTCCAGTAGTCGCCCAGGGTTGCGAGCAGCGGGTAGGCGACCAGCACCCACGGCAGGAGCTGGGACTCGCCGTAGCGCCACGTCGGCAGCGCGAAGTACGGCGTGAGGAGCAGCGCGACCGAGAGCAACACGTTGTACAGGACCGACCAGTCGTCGGGCTGCGCGACCAGGACGACGAGCGGCGCGGCGGCACTCAGAAGCGATGAGCCGATGACGAGGGCGAGTCGGACTGACCGTCGCTCGTGGAATGCCACGGCGTCACTCTAGGAAGGCAGCGCGGTTGATCCGTCGAGTGACACACCGGGCAGGTCAAGCGGACCGCGGCACCGGTCGCGACGCATGGAGGATTGCCCAGATCGCACACACCAAAGTGAGTGCCGGCCCAGGAACGACCATGCCGATCGGGCTGGCGCACGCACGGGGTTCCTGCGGCTGCTCCCTCTCCGCACTGTCTGCGACCGCGGCGAGCCTCAGTCGCCGACCCAGAAGCCCCGGCCGCCGAACCAGTCGCCGTAGCCGCCGCGGTAGGGCATTGCCGTGCCCGAGGCTCCTCGGGAGCCCAGGTAGGAACCGACCACGGCGGCGCCGAGGTCGTCGAGCTCGGGGGCCACGACCCGGCCCTCGACGCGCTGGGCCATGGACTCGATGAACCGGGCCAGGCCGGGGTCGTCACCGAGGCGGAAGAACGTCGTCTGGGCGCCGAGGCGGCGGGCGTTGTCGAGCTCGCGGACGGCGTAGGCGACCGTCAGCGGGTGCGGTGGGTAGCTGAAGTAGACCTCGCCGTCGGGCTCGAGGTGCGAGGTCGGCTCACCGTCGGTGACGACCAGCAGCACCGGCTGGGCGTGCGGGTGCTTGCGGAAGTGCCGGTTCGCGAGCAGCAGGGCGTGGTGCAGGTTGGTGCCCTTGTCCCACATCGCGTCGAGCCCGGTGAGGTGCTCGATCTCCATGACCTCGGCGTGCCTGCCGAACCCGATCAGCTGCAGCGCGTCGCCGCGGAACCGGGACCGGATCAGCGTGTGCAGGGCCAGCGCGGTGCGCTTCATCGGCACCCAGCGACCGTCCATCGCCATCGAGAACGACGTGTCGACGAGCAGCGCCACGCAGGCCTGGGTGCGGTCCTCGGTCTCCTGGACCTCGATGTCGTCCACGGTCAGCCGTACGCCGAGGTCTCGAGACGGGCGCAGACCGCCCTCCTCAACCACCGGCATCGCGCCCTCGGAGGCGGTACGGATCACGGCGTTGGTGATCGTGCGCGGCACGTGCCAGGGCTCGGTGTCGCCGAACTCCCACTGGCGGGTCGCCCCCGACAGCTCTCCGGCGGCGCCGGCCCGGCGCAGCTCGCGCTGCCCCTGGCGGCCGGACATCTTCTCGGCCACGTCGCGCAGCAGCGCCTTGCCGAGCTGCCGCATCGCCTTCGGCGTGAGCTGGAGGTTGCCGTCGGAGCCGCGGCGCATGGTGCCGCCGTCCCGCAGGGCCCGCTCCAGCTCCTGCAGGGTCCGTGCGTCGACCCGGGCGTCATCGCCGAGCTGGCGGGCCAGGGTGTCGAGGTCGAGGTCGTCCATCCGCGCGCCGCCGTAGGACTGCGAGAGCTGCTCGGCCAGGTCGTCGAGGTCGGCGAGGTCCTGGAAGACGCCGGTGCCGTCGCCGAGGCCGATCCCCTCCGAGCCGTCCATCCGCTCCGAGCCGGACCAGTCCTCGCCGGGCCGCAGCGACTGGAGGTTCGAGTCGAGCTGTGCCAGGGACTCCATCAACGCGGGCGAGCCGAACGCCTGCTGCGAGAGCTGCATCAGCTCCGCGCGCTGCTCGGACGACATCGAGTTCAGCATCCGTTGCGCGGCGGCGGCGCGGGCCGCCAACGCGTCGAGGAGCTCGTCGAGGTTCTGCGGGCCCTCCGGGAAGAAGTCCCCGTGCTTGGCCATGAACTCGTCGAAGTCCTCCTGGCTGTCCTCACCCCGGCCCCGCTTCTCGAGCAGCCCGTTGAGGTCGGTGAGCATCTCGTTGATCGCCGCGCGGTCCTCGTCGGTGGCGTTCTCGAGGGCCTGCTTCATCCCGGCGAACCGCTGGTCCAGCATCTCGCGGCCGAGGAGGTCCTTGATCCGCTCGTAGTCCTCGCGGGCCTCACGGCTCTTCCAGTCGTACGACGACAGCTCGCTCACAGCCGCCGCCGTGCTGGGCGGAAGGTTCTCCAGCTGCATCTCGCGCACCGCCCGGTCGCCGTCGTCCAGGTCGACGTCGCGGGCCAGCTGCTTGCGCTCCTCGAGCACCGCCTTGTCGAGCAGCTCCCGGATCTCGTTGAGGGTGCCGTCGAGGTTGTGCCGCTGCAGCAGCTCGCGGCGACGCTCGGCGACCCGGCGGGCCAGGTCGTCGAGGCCGCTCTGGTCGCGGCCGCCACGGCGCAGGAACTCCCGCATCGCGCGCTCGGGCGAGTAGCCCGCCATCACGTCCTGGCCGATCGCGTCGAGAGCCTCGGCGATGTCGACCGGTGGCGCGAGCGGGTCGCCGCCGCCGTAACGTCCGTAGCGGGACCGGACCTGCTTGGAAGTGTGCCGACTGCTCACGTTGGGGTCCCCGCGAAAGCGAGAGTCGACGGCGCGAAGCGCCCCCACCGAGCGGTTTTGTGGGGTGAACTAGCCATAGACGACTTCTCCGCCGCCGCTCTCCTTGCTGATCTTGCGCGCGAGGTAGAGCCCCTCCAGGGCCAGCTCGATGGCACCGGCCCGCTCACCGTCGTTGGCGGCGCCGCCGGACTCCGTGAACACGGCGTCGCAGATCTCGTCGTACAGCTCGGACTCACCCAGCACCGGCAGCCCGGTCAGGAAGTCGCGCGCGGTGACCTGCTCGCCGGTCGTGACCATCATGCCGCTCTCGAGTGCTTCCACCAGGAGCGCGAAGTCGAGACCGCGGAAGGTGTGCCGGACGGTCTCGGCGGTGGCCGTGCGGAGCAGGTGGGTGAGGATCTCGGTCTCGCGACCCTCCTCGCCGGTCTCGAACTCGATCTTGCCGCCGAGTACGTCCACCGCGGTCTCGAGGTCGACCACGCGCGCGACCGCCTCGTCCTCGCCCTGCGAGGTGGCGCGGTGGATCGCAGCGGCCGCAACGGTCTCGGCGCCGGCGATCGCGAACCGGGCCGAGACACCGGAGCGCTGGTCGACCGAAGAGGACTCGCGCAGGTTGCGGGTGAACCGGGCCAGGATCTCGACCAGATGGTCGGGAACCTCGGCGACGAGGTGCGCCTCCTGCCGGATCACCGCGATCTCGTCCTCGAGCTCGGACGGGTAGTGGGTGCGAATCTCGGCGCCGAACCGGTCCTTGAGCGGCGTGATGATCCGGCCGCGGTTGGTGTAGTCCTCGGGGTTGGCGCTGGCCACCACCAGTACGTCGAGCGGCAGCCGCAGCACGTAGCCGCGGATCTGGACGTCGCGCTCCTCCATCACGTTGAGCATGGCGACCTGGATCCGCTCGGCCAGGTCGGGCAGCTCGTTGATCGCGACGATGCCGCGGTGCGACCGCGGGATCAGCCCGAAATGGATGGTCTCCGGGTCGCCGAGCGAGCGCCCCTCGGCGACCTTCATCGGGTCCACGTCGCCGATCAGGTCGGCGACGCTCGTGTCGGGGGTGGCCAGCTTCTCGGCGTACCGCTCGTCCCGGTGCCGCCACTCGACCGGCAGTGCATCACCGAGCTCGAGCGCCCGACGGCGCGACTCGTGGGTGATCGGCTCGAACGGGTGCTCGCCGAGCTCGGAGCCGCCGATCACGGGGGTCCACTCGTCGAGCAGGCCGACCAGGGTGCGCAGCAGCCGGGTCTTGCCCTGGCCCCGCTCACCGAGGAGCACCACGTCGTGCCCGGCGATCAGCGCTCGTTCGAGCTGCGGGATGACGGTGTCCTCGAAGCCGTGCAGCCCGGGCCACGGGTCCCGGCCCGCGCGCAGCGCGTCGAGCAGGTTGTCCCGCAGCTCGGTGCGCAGCGGCTTCTGGACGTGGCCCGAGGCGCGCAGCTCACCGACGGTGCCTGCAGTGGGCCTGGCGGAGGGAGCAGAAGTCACGCCCCCACGCTACCCAGCGCCACAACAACTGGACGGCGTCTCCG
>JAWWPK010000468.1:0-25517 GCA_033854925.1 Nocardioidaceae bacterium
ACGACGAGCCTGACCTTCGTGCTGCCGGTGGGGGAGCCGCTGGACGTCGGCTGGGATGACGGTACGGCGCGCGAGAAGCGGTGGTCGACCGTGTCCGGGCTGAAGGCGGGCGCGGCGGCGATCCATCACGAGGGGAAGCAGCGGGGCATCCAGCTCGGGCTGACCACGGCCGGGGCGCGGGCCCTGCTGGGTGTCCCGGCGGTCGCGCTGGCCGGCGAGCTGCTGGAGCTGGACGATGTTTCGCCGGACCTGGCCCAGCTGCCCGAACGTCTGGCCGACGTGAGCCTGGAAGAGGGGCCGGCGGTGGTGATCCGGGCGTTGACCGAGGCGCTGGCGCGGAACGGCGAGGCGCGCCCGCGTAGCGAGGTGGGTCGCGCACTGGCCGGGCTCACGCGGGGTGAGCGGGTGGCGGACGTCGCCGAGGACGTCGGCTACAGCCGGCGCCGGCTCGGCACGCTGGTGAAGCAGGAGACCGGGCTGGCGCCGAAGGAGTACCAGCGGGTGGCGCGGTTCGAGGCGTCGCGCGAGGTGCTGGGCCGCCGACCGCTGGCGGAGGTGGCCGCCGTGTGCGGGTACGCCGACCAGGGCCATCTGGCCCGTGACTGGGCCGAGCTGGCCGGCTGCCCGCCGAGCACGTGGCTGCGCGAGGAGTTCCCATTCCTCCAAGACCATGAACACGCTGACCCGGCAGGCTGAGCACATGACTGCTGCTGACAGCAGGCTCTGGCACACGATGTCCTTCGCGGACGCCGACAGGATGATGGCGTGGCTGGCCGCGGTCGGCTTCACCGAGCACGCGACCTACCGCGACGAGAGCGACCCCTCGGTCGTCACCCACGCGGAGTGGCTGTGGCCCGGCGGTGGCGGGGTCATGTTCGGGTCGAGGCGCCCGGACGGGGCGGTCGACAACGTCGGCGGCTCGGCGGCGTACCTCGTCACCGACGACGTCGACGCAGTGTTCGAGCGGGCCGTGGCCGCCGGCGCGACCGTCCAGCGGGACCTCGTCGACCAGGACTACGGCGGCCGCGGCGGCAGCGTCGCCGATCCAGAGGGCAACCACTGGTCGTTCGGGGACTACCAGCCCAAGTAGTGCTCTACCGTACATTTGGCGCCCGTGGCGGTGAGGGCGGTACGCGGGGCGACCCAGCTGGACGTGGACGACCGCGAGCACATGCTCGAGCGGGTTGCCGAGATGGTGCTCGACGCCATGGACGCCAACGGCCTGGAGGTCGACGACTTCATCTCGGTGATCTTCACCGCCACGTCCGACCTGGTCTCCGAGTTCCCTGCGTACGCCGCCCGCCAGCTCGGTTTCGGCGAGGTGCCCCTGCTCTGCGCCCGCGAGCTCGAGATCGAGCGGTCGATGCCGCGGGTGGTCCGGATGCTCGCGC
This sequence comes from Nocardioidaceae bacterium, assembly GCA_033854925.1. Classification (GTDB taxonomy): domain Bacteria; phylum Actinomycetota; class Actinomycetes; order Propionibacteriales; family Nocardioidaceae; genus Nocardioides. Next base: position 1,392 of record JAWWPK010000468.1, read on the forward strand.
ACGTCGAGACCGACCTGCCGCGGGCCGATGTCACCCATGTCTACCTGCACGGCGCCGCGACCCTGCGCAGCGATCTGACCCGGGTCCGGGCGGTGCCGGATGAGTGAGCCCAGCCGACGACTCAGCGGCCCCGTCGAGATCGTCGGCACCGGCCTGCTCGGCACCTCGATCGGACTGGCCCTGCGCCGGGCCGGCGTCGAGGTGGTCCTCTACGACGAGTCCGACGACCACCTCCGCACCGCTTCCGGCCTGGGCGCCGGACGGCCGGCAACCGCCGAGGACCAACCCCAGCTGGTGGTGGTCGCGGTGCCGCCGGACCACCTCGGACCGGTCATCCGGCGCGCCCTGGAGCTGACCGCGGCGTACGGCGCCGTCGTCACCGACGTCGGCAGCGTGAAGTCCGGTCCGCTGGCGGCGGTGGCGGACGTCGCGGGCGTGGAGCGCTACGTCGGCGGGCACCCGATGGCCGGCAGCGAGCGGTCCGGTCCGCTGGCGGCCAGCGCCGCGCTCTTCGACGGCCGGCCCTGGGCGGTGACCCCCCACGAGACGTCCGAACCGGGCGCCGTGGAGCTCGTCGAGGCGCTGGTCCGGCTGTGCGGCGCCGTACCGGTGCGACTGAGCCCGGTCGAGCACGACCGGGCGGTGGCCCGGACCTCACACATCCCGCATCTGCTCGCGGCCTTGGTCGCGGGCCGGCTGGTCGACGCCCCGACCGACCACCTCGCGCTCTCGGGCCAGGGCGTGCGCGACGTCACCCGGGTGGCGGCGGGAGACCCGGCGCTGTACGGACAGATCGTCGCGGCCAACTCAGAAGCGGTGCTCGACCTCCTCGCGGAGGTCCGCGACCGGCTTGACACCGTGATCACGGCCGTGGGCGCGGCCGACCGCGACGCGCTGCGCGGCGTGCTCGAGGAGGGCGTGGCCGGCACCCGGGCGATCCCGGGCAAGCACGGCGGCCCGACCCGGCCGATGCGTTCGGTCTTCGTCTCGGTGCCCGACCACCCGGGGGAGCTGGCCCGGCTCTTCGCTGACGCGGGCGCCAGCGAGGTCAACATCGAGGACGTCCACATCGACCACGACCCCGGCCGACCGGTCGGTCTTGTGGAGCTGATGGTCGAGGAGGGCCGCGCCGAGCACCTGCTGGCCTCTCTCGAATCAAAGGGATGGGTCACTCACCGATAGCATTGTCGGTTGTGAGCAGCGCCAGCCCCGGGATCGTCGTCGCGGTCGACGGCACCTCCGGATCCGGCAAGTCGAGCACGTCGCGCGGGGTCGCGGATCGGCTCGGGCTGCGCTACCTCGACACGGGGGCGATGTACCGCGCGGTGACCTGGTGGATGCTGCGCCACGGTGTCGACGTGCACGACCCCGAGGCAGTGGCCGCGCGCTGCGGCGAGCCGCGTCTCGAGAGTGGCACCGACCCGCTGGCGCCCACGATCACCGTGGACGGCGAGGACGTGGCGACCGCGATCCGCGAGCCCGAGGTGAACGCGGCGGTGTCGCCGGTCAGCGCCGTCCCCGAGGTGCGTGCCCGGATGGTCGGGCTGCAGCGCGCCGCGATCGAGGAGGCCAGCGACGGCGCCGGGATCGTGGTCGAGGGGCGCGACATCGGCTCGGTGGTGTGGCCCGGCGCACCCGTGAAGGTCTTCCTGTCCGCCGACCCGGAGGCCCGGGCCACCCGACGGGCCGCCGAGGAGGGCGGCTCCGACGTGGGGGCGACCGAGGAGTCGCTGCTGGCCCGCGACCGCATCGACTCCGGCCGTGCGGTGTCGCCCCTGGTGATGGCCGAGGGCGCGGTGCACATCGACACCACGGTCTTCACCCTCGACGAGGTGATCGACCAGGTCGTGGCCCTGGTGGACCAGCTGGACTCGGTCGGGAGCGAAGCGTGACCACCCCACGAAAGCGCTCCGAGGGGGCGCTTCGCGCCGTCGGCTCGCGCTTGCGCGGGGACCCCGGAAAGGCGTCGGACCTTCCCGAGAGCGCCCGGTGGCACCCGGCGCGCTACCTGCTCTACCCGCTGCGGCCGCTGGGCCGGGCGGTGATCCGGCGCCGGGTCAAGGTGCGGGTCGTCGACGGCCAGAAGCTGCCCAAGAAGGGCGGGGTGATCCTGGCCTGCAACCACGTCGGCATCGCCGACGGGCCACTGCTGGGGATCTTCGCGCCCCGTCCGGTGCACGCGCTGACCAAGCGGGAGATGTTCAAGGGGTTCATGAACCGGTTCCTGCTCAGCTCGGGGCAGATCCCGCTGGACCGGTTCAACGCCGACCCGCTCGCGGTGAAGCGGTGCCTGCGAGTCCTGCGCACCGGAAACGTGGTCGGAGTCTTCCCCGAGGGGTCGCGTGGGGCGGGGGAGTTCGACCGGTTCCACACCGGCGCCGCCTATCTCGCGATGGTGACCGGCTGCCCGGTCGTGCCGGTGGTGCAGTTCGGCACCCGCGAGCCGGGCGCGGGCAGCCACTCGCTGCCGGCCAGGGGAGTGGTCGTCGACATGGTCTTCGGTGACCCGATCAGCATTCCCCAGACCCCGTGGCCGCGGCGCAAGCGCGACGTCGCCGCCCACTCGGTCGAGCTGCGCGAGCACCTGCTCGCCCACCTGGCCCACGCCAAGCAGCTCACCGGCCGGACCCTGCCCGGCCCGCTGCCGGGCACGGAGACCGACCCAGACCCGGCCACTGGCATCACGGACATGGAGGCGTCGTGACGGAGGTCGAGCACGACGAGCTCGCCGGCCCGGTCCCGGTCCTTGCCGTGGTCGGCCGGCCCAACGTCGGCAAGTCGACCCTCGTGAACCGGATCATCGGGCGCCGCGAGGCCGTGGTCGAGGACGTCCCCGGCGTCACCCGCGACCGGGTGTCGTACGACGCGAACTGGGCCGGACGCGCGTTCACCGTGGTCGACACCGGTGGCTGGGACCCCGACGCCCGGGGAATGGCCGCGTCGATCCGCGCCCAGGCCGAGGTCGCTGTCACCCTGGCCGACGCGGTGCTCTTCGTGGTCGATGCGACCGTCGGCATCACCGACGACGACGAGGCGGTCGTCCGGATCCTGCGCAAGTCCGGCAAGCCCGTGGTGCTGGCGGCCAACAAGGTCGACGACCAGCGCGCCGAGGCCGAGGCGTACGGCCTCTGGAACCTCGGTCTCGGCGAGCCCTACCCCGTCTCGGCGCTGCACGGGCGCGGCTCGGGCGAGATGCTCGACGCCGTGCTCGCGGCGCTGCCGGAGCCCCCGCCGGAGCGCGACGCCGAGGTCGGCGGCCCACGCAGGATCGCGATCGTCGGGAAACCCAACGTCGGGAAGTCCTCGCTGCTCAACCGGGTGGCCGGCCAGGAGCGGGTGGTCGTCGACGACGTCGCCGGCACCACGGTCGACCCGGTCGACGAGCTGGTCGACCTCGGTGGTCGCCTTTGGCGGTTCATCGACACCGCCGGCATCCGCAAGCGGGTCAAGGAGGCGTCCGGGCACGAGTACTACGCCTCGCTGCGCACGACCACCGCGATCGACCGGGCCGAGGTAGCGGTCCTGGTGCTGGACGCGTCGCAGGCGATCTCCGAGCAGGACCAGCGGATCGTGCAGACCGTCCGTGAGGCCGGCCGGGCGCTGGTCATCGCGTTCAACAAGTGGGACCTGGTCGACGAGGAGCGGCGCTACTACCTCGACCGGGAGATCGAGCGCGAGCTCGTGCAGGTCCAGTGGGCGCCGCGGATCAACGTGACCGCCAAGACCGGCTGGCACGTGGACCGGCTGGTGCCTGCCCTCGACCGGGCGCTCGAGGGGTGGGAGACGCGGGTGTCGACCGGCACCCTGAACGCCTTCCTCGGCCGGCTGGTCGCCGAGCACCCGCACCCGGTGCGGGGCGGCAAGCAGCCCAAGATCATGTTCGGGACCCAGCCGTCGACCGCGCCCCCGACGTTCGTGCTGTTCACCAGCGGCAAGCTCGAGGCGTCGTACGAGCGCTACATAGAGCGGCGGCTGCGCGAGGAGTTCGGCTTCGTCGGCACCCCGATCCTTTTGCAGCAGCGGGTGCGGGAGAAGCGCCGCTCGCGGTAGCGAGGCCCGGGCACGGTCGGGTGGCAGGTCGGGTTAGGGTCGACTGGTGGCTGTCTCCCCCCACGTCCGCGCTGCTGCCCTCCTGCTCGTCGCCCTGGGCCTGGTGCTGTCCGGCAGCTGGCTGGCGACGTCCAAGGCCTCGCCGCCCCCGACCCGCTCGAACCGGGACGGAACGCTGATCGAGTACCACGGCAGGGAGGCGCAGGCGACGCTGCCGCTGCGGGCGGACCGGCTGCCCGGCGCGCCCCCGGAGTTCCGTGCGTTCGTGAAGGCCCAGCTTCATGAAATGTGGGACGAGCTCGGCCACACCGCGGGCTGCAAGAGCTCGCCGCTGATCACGGTGGACGCGCTGCGCACCGACGGCTTCGCGATGGGCGGGGTGAACACCGTTCCTCGGCGGCACTGCCACACCGGGGGCGGGTACGCCGCGATCTGGGCGGTCCGCCATGGCGCCTGGAAAGAGGTGATCGGCACCCAGGACGTCGTCGCCTGCAGCAGACTGGAGCGGTTCGGCATCCCCAGCGAGATCGGAGTCCACGAGTGCTACGAGGACGGCCAGGTCGTGCCGTACGACCACCCGTGAGCCTGCGCCGCCTCGGTCTCGTTGGCGCGCTGTCGCTGGTGTGTGGCGCTGCGGCTCCGGCCTCCGCCGTACCCCCCGACCTTGCGAAGCCGATCGCGGGCACGCACTGCTCGGAGTTCCCGGCCGACAACTGGTGGCACGCCGACGTCTCGCACCTGCCCGTGCACGCGCGGTCAGCGGCCTGGCTCTCGCACATGGACACCGGCGTCGACCTGCACCCCGACTTCGGGCCGTCGTACGGCGACGGACCCAACTACGGCATCCCGATCACCGTCGTCGGCAAGAAGCACGCGAAGTCGAAGGTGTCGTTCGACTACTCCTCCGAGAGCGACCACGTGGGGTACCCGCTCGGCAACGACACCAAGATCGAGGGCGGCCGCAACTCCGACGGCGACCGGCACGCGATCATTGTCGACAAGTCCACGTGCAAGCTCTACGAGCTCTACGCCACGTCCTACGACGGCAGGCACTGGCACGCCGGCTCGGGCGCGGTCTGGTCGCTGAAGAAGAACAAGCTCCGCCCCGACGGCTGGACCTCCGCCGACGCGGCCGGGCTGCCGATCCTGCCGGGGCTGCTGCGCTGGAACGAGGTCAAGAAGAACCGCATCGACCACGCCATCCGGTTCACGGTCCCGACCACATCCGACGCACACCTGTGGCCGGCCCGCCACGACGCCGGCTCGACGTCGGACCTGGACTACCCGCCGATGGGGGCGCGGTTCCGGCTGTCCGCGTCCTACGACGCGTCCGGCCTGTCGCCGTACGCACAGAACGTCGTGGCCGCGATGAAGAAGTACGGCCTGGTCCTGGCCGACAACGGCTCCGCGTGGTACTTCCAGGGCGAGCAGAACGCCGGCTGGCCCGACCAGCTGGTCGCGGACCTCAAGACGATCCCGGCCTCGGCGTTCGTCGCGGTGGACACCGCGTCACTGCAGGTGTCCCCGAACTCCGCGCAGGTGCACTGACCTACCCTCCGGACGGTTTCCGCAGTAGCGTCCAGCGACCCTTGGTATCCCAGGGGCCACACCCGTGTCGAAGCATCTCGGGGGTCGGCCACACCTTGGAGGTCCGCCATGTCGGAAGTGCTCATCCTCGAGTTCCGGGACGTTGACCCGGCGCTCTACGACGTCGTCAACACGAACCTGGGTCTCGACCCGGCCACGGGAACCGGCGACTGGCCCGACGGAATGGTCTCGCACACCGGCGCCGCGCACCTGGACGGGAACGGGCTCAGCGTCGTCGAGGTCTGGGAGTCCCGCGACGCGCAGGACGCGTTCATGAGCTCGCGGCTCGGCCCGGCTCTGGGGCAGGCAAGCGTGCCCGAGCCGACCCGCGCCGAGTGGATGCTCCTCAAGGGCAGCCACGTCAGCTGACCCATACCGCGCCATCGGGCTCGATTCAGGGCTGCCCCGATCGCTGCGGTAGCCTGCTCGTCGGCCTCCTCCGGGGGGCTTTCGGGCTGTGGCGCAGCTTGGTAGCGCACCTGACTGGGGGTCAGGGGGTCGCAGGTTCAAATCCTGTCAGCCCGACCGAAAACTGTCATTGACCTGCGCAAACGCAGAGCGTCCTACCGCTCCGAGCGCCGCGTTCGACCGGGGTCGGGACCAATCCGCGCCTTCGAGGTGTTGTGGCGACCGTCCCGGGAGCGATAGGCAGGGGAATCACTCTCGGGAGGATCTCCTCATGCTCGACGTACGGCGGGTTCGTGTTCTTGCCGCTGCAGTCCTCGCCGCGGCGGTGGCGGCCGCTCTCACCGCGACGGCCGTGGTTGTCAGCCCGGCTGGACAGGGCGCCAGGCCGACGTCCCCCCGGGCGCGGGTATGGGTGACGACTCCCGATGGGGCGGAGCGGATGCACGACCGCGGAACCGTGCCGTTCGCCGAAGGCGCCGCGAGCCAGCAGCTGACGATCACGGTGGACCCGAGCCATCGCTACCAGACGATGGACGGGTTCGGCGCGTCCATCACCGACTCGTCGGCGTCGGTGCTGATGGAGCTCGACCAGGCGACCCGCGACGCGACGATGAAGGATCTCTTCGTCACCGACGGACTGTCGTTCCTGCGCCAGCCGATCGGGTCGTCGGACTTCGTCGACGGGCCTCACTACACCTTCGACGACATGCCGGCGGGGGCCACGGACTACGACCTCTCCCACTTCTCCATCGACCACGACAAGGCGCAGATCCTGCCGTTGCTGCGCCAGGCGCTGGCGCTCAACCCCCACCTCAAGGTGATGGGGACGCCGTGGAGCCCGCCGGCCTGGATGAAGACAAACGAGTCCCTCGTCGGCGGCCGGCTCATCGACGACCCGAGGATCTACCAGGCGTACGCCGACTACCTGGTCCAGTTCGTCCGGGCGTACGAGGCGGCCGGGGTGCCGATCTGGGGCCTGACCATCCAGAACGAGCCCCAGAACCGCACCCCCTCCGGCTACCCGGGCACCGACCTGCCCACGCGCCAGGCCATCCAGGTCATCGACAGGCTCGGGCCCGCACTGCGGGCGGCGGACCTGCACACGAAGATCCTCGGCTACGACCACAACTGGTCCGAGCACCCCAACGACATCGCCAACACACCACCCGGCGAGGACCCGGAGACCGAGTACCCCACACTGCTCCTCGAGTCCGACGCCGCGCGCTGGATGAGGGGTACGGCCTACCACTGCTACGCCGGCGACCAGAAGCGGATGACCGAGCTCCACCAGGCGTTCCCGGACAAGCCGATCTGGTTCACCGAGTGCTCGGGGTCCCACGGCGCCAGCGACCCGCCGGCCCAGGTCTTCAACGACACCCTGAAGTGGCACGCTCGCAACCTGACCCTCGGCGTGCCGCGCAACTGGGCGCAGAGCGTGGTCACCTGGAACCTCGCCCTGCACGCCGACGGGACGCCGCACAACGGCGGCTGCGACACCTGCACGGGCGTCGTGACGGTCAACCCCGACGGCACCGTCACCCGCAACGCGGAGTACTACACGCTGGGGCACCTCGCGCGGTTCGTGAAGCCCGGAGCGGTGCGGGTCGCGAGCTCCTCCTACGGCAGCACGGGGTGGAACGGCCTTCCGATGAGCGCCGCGTTCGTCAACCCCGACGGGTCGACGGCGCTGGTGGTGAACAACGAGTACGACGACCCGCGCAGCGTCGCGATCTCGGTCGGCGACCGACACCTCGACTACACGCTGCCCGGTGGCTCCCTGGTGACCTTCACCTGGCCCTCGTCAGCCGGCCTGACCAGCGGACTGGACCTGGTCGACCCCTGGACCACGTCGATGACCTCGAACGTCGGCGACCCGAGCAAGCTCCCGGCGGCGACCGATGACGACGGCTCGACGCCGTGGACGTCAGGCACGGCCCAGGCGACCGGCCAGTGGGTCCAGGTGGACCTCGGTCACGCCCGACGGATCCGGCAGGTCGTGCTCGACGCCGGCCCCTCGTCGTACGGCTGGCCGAACGATGTCGCGCCGTCCGGGGACTACCCGCGCGGCTACCGGCTCTCGGTGAGCACGGACGGGACGCACTGGACCGCCGTGCGGGACGGCGCGGGCACCGGTCAGCTCACGACGCTCGAGGTGCCGCACAACCCGATCCGCTACGTCCGGGCCACGCTCACCCGCGCTGACGGCCACTGGTGGCAGGTCGCGGACGTGCGGGTGTACCGATAGCGGCGTCCGGATTCCCGTCGAAGGGCCACTCCCGGACTCGGGCCGTGTTCGGCTGGTCAGAAGGCCTGGAGGCGGGGAACGAACACGCGGACGGTGCAGCCGTGCGGCAAGGTGGGCTCCATGGTGCATGAGCCCCCGAGGATGGCGGCCCGGTCGCGCATGGTCGCCAGCCCCCGGTGGCCGGGGGCCGAGACGAAGGACTCGGGGTCCACCGCCATGCCGTTGTCGCTGATCACGATCTCGAGCCCGTCCCCGGTGCCCCGAAGGGTGACGATGACCTCCGTTGCCTCGGCGTGCGCATGAGCGTTGCTGATTGCCTCCCTGGCGATGCGCAGTGCCTGGCTCCGCTCCACCTGCGGGAGCTCCTCGCCCACGTCGAGATCGTCCACTGACCAGTGGACCGCCGACCCGTCGAAGATGTGGGCAGCGAAGATGCGGATGCTCTCGGCGATCGGAAGGCTCGTGTGCGTCGGTTCCAGAGTGAAGAGCAGTGCGCGCAGCCGGTCGGTGGCGCGGGTGACCAGCTCGCTGAGCGCCTCCTGGAGAGACTCCACCTTGGGTGAGGGCGAGGGCAGGTGGCGACGCAGCAGCTGCAGCTGCAGGGTCACCGCACCCAGTGCCTGGATGGAGTCCTCGTGCACGTCGGCAGCGATCCGCGCCCGCTCACGGTCCTCGGCCTCGAGGAGCCGGACGAGGAGGCCCTGGTGCCTCGCCGTCATCGTTCGCAGGTGGGTGATGTCTCGGAAGACGAGGCTGACCCCGTCGGGGGAGGGATAGACCCGGATCGAGAACCACATGCCCAGCAGGTCGAAGTACTCCTCGAACTGGTCGACCTGCTGGGTGTCGAACGCGTCTCGGAAGCGAAGGTCGAAAGCCGTGCCGACGGCGGTCGGGAACTCGGCCCAGATGCTCTTGCCGATGAGGTCCTCGACCTGGCGGCCCAGCATCCGCGCCGCAGCCACGTTGACGAATCGGACGCGCCAGTCCAGATCCAGGTCGAAGAAGCCGTCATCGACCTGGTTGATGGCAGCGCCCAGGTCGACCGCTCCCAGCGAGTCTTGGCGTGCGTATCCGGCGTCGCGGTCGATCACTGTGGATCGCCCGCCTGATCGGCGGGGGAGGCGCGCAGGACTCCGGTGAGCAGAGCGCCCTGTTCGAGCAGGACGCGGAATGACGGGCTGGTGACCATGTGAACGGTTCCGACCGGAACGCGCCGAGCGTCCACTTGAGTGGGAGGGTGCCCAAGGTCCAGGGACAGCGGTTTCCGGCCATTGTGCCACATCCGTCAGCCAAGGCTCTGCCGCTGCTGCTCGAGGGCATTCTCAAGTTCGGCCATGCGCGGTTACGCGAGTGGCTAGATTGAAAGTACGGGTGAGGTGCGGACCAGTTGTCCGCTCCATCTTCTGATCAGTCCTCTTTGTCGGGGTTGCCAGGTCCTCGCGAGTCCGGCTTTGCCGTCCTGTCGCGCGATATGGCGCGTTGCTGGAGGAAAGCCATGCCCGATTCACCGACCGTTCCCGGGGACTGCGTAGACGGCAAGGTCCTGCTGCAGGTCCTCGCGCTGGTCAAGGGCGGTGACTTCACTGCCCGCATGCCCCTGGAGTGGACGGGCGTGGCCGGCAAGGTGGCCGACGACCTCAACGAGGTCATCATCGCCAACGAAGCCCTCGAGAAGGAGCTCGCCCGCATCAGCCGGGTGGTCGGTCGCCAGGGCGAGCTCTCGCAGCGTGCGGTGCTCGGAGGATGGACCCAGAGCTGGTCGGGCGGCCTGGACTCGGTCAACAGCCTCATCGATGCGCTGGTGCGTCCCACCAGCGAGATGCAGCGGGTCATCGGCGCGGTCGCCGACGGTGACCTGAGCAAGAAGGTCTCTGCCGACGTGAGCGGCGAGATGCTGGAGCTCAAGAACACGATCAACGCGATGGTCGACCAGCTCAACGGCTTCATCTCGGAGGTCTCGCGGGTGGCCCGCGAGGTCGGGACCGAGGGCAAGCTGGGCCAGGCCGCCGCGTTCACGACCGAGGTCGGCGGCGTCTGGAAGGACCTGACCGACAACGTCAACCTGATGGCCGGCAACCTGACCGGCCAGGTGCGAAACATCGCCGAGGTCACGACTGCAGTCGCCAACGGCGACCTGAGCAAGAAGATCTCGATCGACGTCAAGGGCGAGTTCCTCGAGCTCAAGAACACCGTCAACGCCATGGTCGACCAGCTGAAGACCTTCTCCGGCGAGGTGACGCGCGTGGCCCGCGAGGTCGGGGTCGAGGGCAAGCTGGGCGGCCAGGCCCAGTCGAAGGAGGTCGGGGGCGTCTGGAAGGACCTCACCGACAACGTGAACCAGCTGGCCGCCAACCTGACCAACCAGGTCCGTGCCATCGCCGACGTGGCCACGGCGGTGACCGAGGGTGACCTGACCAGGCAGGTGCGGGTGGAGGCGAGCGGTGAGGTCGCCGTCCTGAAGGACAAGCTCAACGAGATGATCCGGAACCTGCGCGAGACCACCGAGCAGAACGTCGAGCAGGACTGGTTGAAGACGAACCGGGAGCGGTTCACGCGCATGCTCCAGGGGCAGGACGACCTGACCCAGGTGTCCAGCATGATCCTGTCCGAGCTCGCGACGCTCGTCTCGGCCCAGCACGGCGTGTTCTACACGATGACCAGGACTGCGGACCACGCTGCCGACGGGGTGCTGGAGATGCAGGCCGGCTACGGCTACGAGGAGCGCAAGCACCTCTCGACGACGTTCCGCCTGGGCGAAGGCCTGGTGGGCCAGTGCGCGAAGGAGAAGAAGCGGATCCTGCTCACCGACGTGCCGGAGGACTACGTCCGGATCAACTCCGGACTCGGTGCCGCCGTCCCGCTGAACATCATCGTCCTGCCGGTGCTCTTCGAAGGGTCGTTGCGCGCCGTGGTCGAGCTGGCGTCCTTCTCGCAGTTCAGTGTCACCCACCAGGCGTTCCTCGACTCGATCACTGAGAGTGTCGGCATCGTCCTGAACACGATCCAGGCCGCAGGACAGACCGAAGCCCTGCTGAAGCAGTCGCAGTCCCAGGCCGAGGAGCTGCGCTCACAGCAGGAGGAGCTGCGCGGGTCCAACGCGGACCTGGCCCGCCAGGCGAGCCTGCTCGCCGAGCAGAACGTCGTGGCGGAGCAGAAGAACCTCGAGGTCGAGGAGTCCAACCGCCTGATCGAGGAGAAGGTCAGCCAGCTCGCGGTGTCCTCGAAGTACAAGTCCGAGTTCATCGCCAACATGTCGCACGAGCTGCGCACCCCGCTGAACAGCCTGCTGATCCTGGCCCAGCAGCTCGAGGAGAACCCGGACCGGAACCTGACCGACACCCAGGTCGAGTACGCGAGCGTCATCCACTCGTCGGGCAATGAGCTGCTGGAGCTCCTGAACAGCATCCTGGACCTGGCGAAGGTCGAGTCGGGGACCGTGGCCGCCGAGAACGACGAGGTGTCCCTCGAGCAGCTGAGCGCGGGTCTGCTTCGCGAGTTCGGGCCGGTCGCCCAGAAGAAGGGCCTCAGCTACGCGATCGACCTCGACCCGGGCTGCCCCGAGAGCATGGTCACCGACCCGCAGCGCCTGCGCCAGATCCTCAAGAACCTCCTCGCGAACGCCTTCAAGTTCACCGAGCGCGGCGGCGTGCACGTGCGCGTCGCCCTCGCCGAGGACGGCTGGGACGCGGGGCGGCGGCGTACCCCCGAGGGCTCGTCGGTGCTGGCCTTCGCGGTCAGCGACACCGGCATCGGCATCGACGACGAGCAGCAGAAGCGGATCTTCGAGGCCTTCGCGCAGGGCGACGGCACGACGTCCCGCCTCTACGGCGGCACTGGTCTCGGCCTGTCGATCAGCCGGGAGCTCGTCGGCCTGCTCGGTGGTGCCATCGACGTGGTGAGCACTCCCGGGCAGGGCAGCACGTTCACGGTCCATCTGCCGACCCAGCCTCATGCTGCGGACGTCGCCGTGACGACCGCGCCAGAACAGCTCGGCTCGACGCCGACCTCCCGGGTGCCGGTCACCCGCCCACAGGTGGAGCCCGTGGCTCCCCGGCCACCCGACCAGCCCGACCGGTCCGTCAAGGGCGTCAAGTTCCTGGTGGTCGACGACGACCGGCGCAACCTCTATGCGATCACGGCGATGCTCGAGCAGGGCGGCGCGGACGTGACGGTCGTGGAGAGTGGTGCGGAGGCCACCGCCAGCCTCGAGCGCGCGCCCGACATCGACATCATCCTGATGGACATCATGATGCCGGTCATGGACGGGTACGACGCCATCCGAGCCATCCGGGCGAACGAGCAGCACCGGCACCTCCCGATGATCGCCGTCACCGGCAAGGTCTCGGCCGGGGAACGCAAGCGATGCATGGACGCCGGGGCGGACGGCTACGTGCCCAAGCCGGTGGACCGGATCGAGCTGTTCGCGGTGCTGCGGCCCTGGCTTCCGCTGGCTCAGGGCCGACCCGCGCTGCCGGCAGCGCCGGACGAGTCTGCTCTGGGCAGGCCAGCCGCCGCCCTTCGCCTCTCGGTCCCCACCGAAGGCAGCTTCAACGGTCTGCGGATCCTCGTCGTCGACGACGACTACCGCAACATCTTCGCGATGACGGCCGTCCTCGAACGGGGCCAGGCCACGGTGACGGTCGCGGAGAGCGGGGCGGAGGCGATCGCCGCCCTGCAGCGCAACCCCGAGATCGACGTCGTGCTGATGGACATCATGATGCCGGTCATGGACGGCTACGACACGATCCGAGCCATCCGGAGGATCAGTGGGTTCAAGGTCCTGCCCATCGTCGCCGTCACCGGGAAGGCCGCGGCCGGCGAACGTCAGCGATGCCTCGACGCCGGGGCCGACGACTACATCCCCAAGCCGGTCGACACCGCCCAGCTGCTTGCGGCGCTGACTCCGTGGCTTCCCAACCGTGTGTCGCTGGTCATCACATGAGCATTGCGACGGCGCTCTCCTCACGAGCCGCGGATCCGGTGTCGAGCTCCCCTCAGGCGGCCCCGATCCTCATCGTCGACGACAACCCCGCGAAGCGGCTGGCGCTGAGGGCCGTATTGGAGCCGCTGGGCTACGACATCGTCGAGGCCGACTCCGGCTCCGCCTGTCTGCGGTGCGTCATGGCCAATGTCTTCGCGGTCATCCTGCTCGACGTCCGGATGCCCATCATGGACGGGTTCGAGACCGCAGCGCTGATCCGGCTGCGGTCGGAGTCGGAGATGACCCCGATCATCTTCATCACGGCGCACGCGTCCCACGAGATCGTGACCGATCGCTACGCGGCGGGCGCTGTCGACTTCATCACCGCGCCCGTGGACCCGGACGAGCTGCGCGCCAAGGTGTCGGTGCTGGCCAACCTCTTCCTGCGGGCCCAGGCCAACGCTGCGAAGACTCGCGAGCTGCAGGGCACCGCTGACCAGCTGAGGCTGCTCACCGAGACCGCGCCCATCGGGATCTTCCAGACGGATGCCCAGAACTGCTACAACTACACCAACGCCCGCTGGGCCGAGATCACCGGTGTCCCCAGCGCCGCAGCGCTCGGCGCGGAGTGGCACGTCATGATCGACGCCGAGCAGCGGGCCACCACCGTCGCCGAGTACGACGAGACGTATGTGCTCGGCGAGGAGTTCTCCTCACGACTGAAGATCGTGACGCCGGACGGGCCACCCCGGATCGCCATGTTCACGTCGAGACCCTTGCTCGACGGCGCCGGCCGGCCGTCGGGCTGGGTGGGGACGCTGGCCGACATCACCGCCGAGGCGGCCGCGGCCGAAGCCATGACGGAGGCGCGCGACCACGCGACCGAGGCGTCGAGGCTCAAGTCGGACTTCCTCTCCAACATGAGCCACGAGATCCGCACGCCGATGAGCGGAGTGATCGGCTGGACCGAGCTCCTCATGGACACCGATCTCGACGCGCCCCAGCTCGCCTGTGTGCAGTCGCTGACCAAGGCCGGCGACACGCTGATGAGCGTCGTCAACGCCATCCTCGACTTCTCCAAGATCGAGACTGGACAGCTCGTTGTCGAGAACGTCGAGTTCAGCCCCCGCACGGTCGTGGACGAGGTGGTGGACCTGCTGGCGGGGTCCGCCCGGGAGCAGGAGCTCGAGCTGGTCGCCCTGCTCGACGACTCGGTCCCGGCCGTGGTGACGGGCGACCCCAACCGCCTGCGCCAGGTGCTGACCAACCTCACCGGCAACGCCATCAAGTTCACCCAGACCGGCGGGGTCACCATCCGGGTCACCGCCGAGACCGCAGGCTCTGCCACTGTCGTCCGATTCGAGATCTCGGACACCGGCGTGGGGATCCCTGCCGACAAGCTCGCACTGATCTTCGAGCCCTTCACCCAGGCCGACACCTCCATCACCCGCAAGTACGGCGGCACCGGCCTGGGGCTGACCATCTGCAGCCGGCTGACCGCGTTGATGGGAGGGCAGATCGGCGTCGACAGCGAGCTGGGCGAAGGAAGCATCTTCTGGTTCACCATCGGCGCGCACCCGGTCGGCGCTGGTCTCAACGGCGACGCGCGCATCGCCGAGGACAACCTCGCGAAGGCCTCTTCCAACGGCTCTCAGGGTCAGGAGAGTCCCTCTTTGAGTCCCAGGCGCCAGGAGGGGTAGCGCCCGCGGGCCTCATGACCTGTTGCTCCCGTCCGACGGGGACTTCGTCGTCTCGTCTGGGTAGGGGGGCGGCTGCTCGTCGGCGTACATCAGCTGCGAGAGCCGGACGCGCAGCCGATCCGATCCGTCGTGCGGCGTCTCGCCGACGACCAGTGGTCAGGGAAGACCTTCCGCAGGTACCTGCGTCCGGCGAACGACAGGTTGAGCCGGTCGTCGGTCCAGCCGGCCACCGCGGCCCCGCGCGCCGTTCCGAAACCATGTCACGACCCTTCCGAGGGATTGCCGTCGCTCACCCTTCGGACACCGGCCGGGGGCTGGTTGTGACAGGCCCCGCTGACGTCACACCGGCACGAAGGCCGAGTGCTGGTGTGCGGTCGCGACGTCGTCGCGGATGTTCAGGGAACGACCCTGCGCTCCGCAGACGGCTCCGTGGCGCTTTCCGCGGCCAATGACGAGCCGACGACTTCGTCAAGCTCCGCTGCCTCGACCTGCGACATGATCCTGCGCAGAGCCTGGACCTCCTTGCGAAGCGCCCTCTTCCCGCTTGCAGTGAGAGAGACCCAGGTGCGCGGGCGGCCCCCCGCAGCCTCGCGGGTGAGCTTCACGAACCCGGCCTCTCCCAGCACTTCGAGGTGGCGCCCGAGATTGCCGTCGGTGAGGGCCAGTTCACGCTTCAGATGCGCAAAGTCCGCTCGGGTCAGACCGATGAGCGCGGCCAGTATTCCGAGCCGGACGCGCTGATGGACATCGTCGTCGAGGTCGTGGATCGGGTGATCGGTCACATGAGGTCCCGGTGATCGGAGGATGCCAGTGAGGCGTGAAAGAGGAGGACACCGAAGGCCGCCAACTGCAGTGCGACGGCGACGTCGCCCGCAGCAGCCATGGATACCACGGCGGTGGCCACCAGCATCGCGACCGCCGTGAGAGCGAGGCGGCGTGACCGTAGCCAGAGAGCGGTGAGTGCAACACCGACGGTGATCGCCAGGCACGGCCCGAAGTCACTGACCCATGGTTCATCGAGCGCCACCCCGAGCCGGGACATGCTGGCGGCGGCAACGGTGGTCGCCACGAGGATCAGCACCCACGGACGCACCGGCAGCAGGAGCCCGTGCTTGGTTGCGTAGCGGCGGTACCACCAACCCGACAGGCCGAGGACGGCGAGGTACGACGGGGCGAAGTACGCGAGCAGGTGGAACCGGCCGATGACCAGGACGACGACCGCACCGACGAGATCCACTGCGGCGAGCAGGCGCAACGGAAGTGTGATGGCCAGCTGGATGCCACGAACGCGTGAACGAACGGCCACTGCCTCCCGATAGGCAAGTTCGGCAGTCAGCGGGTCGGCCACTTGCCAAACTCTGCACCATAGAGTTACATTCGGCAAATACTCTGCACCGCAGAGTTAGTTGAAGGAGTCCGACATGTTCCTGCTGCTCCCGCTGCTCGGCGGCGTACTCGCCGGCTGGCTCGCCCCCAAACGCACAGCCGTGGCAGTGCAGGTGGCCTTCGCCGTCATCGCGGCGACCATCGTGACTGCCTCGGCCCCTCAGCACGGCGCTGACTACGGCATCGTGGTCTGGGTGGTGCCGATCACGATCGTGGTCTCCGTCGCCGGTCTGGCCCTCGGGTTCCTCGTGCGGCGACGTCGACTCGCCGCATGACCCGGCTCGGCCGCATCGCCGTACTCGCGGCGATCATCGAAGTCGGCTCATGGACGCTCGCCACCCTGTTGCGCCCCGGCTCCTGGCGCTACAACATCAGCGACCTGTACTCCGCGGGAGCTCCCCGACCGGCGCTCGTCATGGCCGGGGAGGCCGCGTTCGCTGTCGGGCTCGCAGCACTCGCGCTCGGCCTGCGTCGCTCGTTGCCTCCTAGCGACCACCGACTGGTCGGCTGCGGATTGTTGATCGTCGCGAGTGCAGGGACGTTTGCCGGAGCGCTTTTCCGCAACAGCTGCGAGGAGTCCGTCCCGCAGTGCGAAGGCAGCACCTTCGCAACCTGGGGCGACTGGGTGCACGGGATCGGTGGGCTTGCCGAGATTCTCGGCATCGCCGGCGCCGCGCTCGTCCTGGCCGCGACGATGCCCCGACGCTGGGCCGCATGGTCTGCGGCGACAGGCTGCGTCGTCTTCGGAGTCCTGTTCCTGTGGGCAGCCGTTCCCTACCCGTGGGTCGGCACGGCAGAGCGTGTTCTCGCGCTCATACTCGTGGGCTGGGCAGCCGCGATCGGCACGCAGCTCAAGGCCGAACGGCTGACGTCCAGCCGCGCGGCTGCACCTGAACCAGCCGGCAGAGCCACCGCTGCACCGTCGACCCACACGGGGTCGTGACCCGCACCGAGACGAAGATCCACCGGTGGCTGGGAGGTTACTCGAAGCGGACCGCCCCACAGTCCACGCACTCGAACCGTCTGATCGAGTGACCGTCCTCGAACTCCTCGAGTCGGAGCTCCCAGCGGTGGTCGAACTCGATCGGGACGGTCGTCGCGAGCGTGGTCATCGAGCCCTCCGCCGTGCTGGGTCAGTCGGGTGGACAGTCAGGTGGACCAAGGGACAGTGCCCATCCCCATGCCTGCCCATGTCCGGCAGCCCGCCGAATCTTTCAGGTGTCCGGGAATTCTTAGGTGACGCGCCGGTGAGTCGGGGAACAAGCCGCGAGGGGTGTTCGTTGGCGCGATCGTGACCGTCCCCAGCTCCGTTGAACTGCTCACCCACCGACTCGACCTGCTGCGCGTCGAGCGCGCGGGCGCGGTGGCCGACACCCTCCGCGACGTGACCGGTGATGCAGCCGACCGGGCCACCAACGTCGAGGCGTCGATCCGGCTCCAGCTGCTCGACCGCCGGATCGCGCTGCTCGAGCTCGAGATCGACGAGAGCCGGCGGGACCGGCACTCCGACGGCGTCGTCTCGGTGGGCGACCTCGTCCGGGTGGACCTGGGCGACGGGCCCGAGGAGTACGTCGTCGGGTCGGTCGAGCAGGCCGCCGCGGGCGTGCCCACGGTCACTCCCGGCAGCCCGGTGGGCCGGGCCATCCTCGGAGCCGCAGTCGGGTCGACAGTGACCTACGAGCCGCGCCGCGGGGTCCGGGTCGAGGTGCGGATCCTCGAGGCGAGCGCCCACCTGGCCCCGTCCGCCTGACGGCTCGCACTGAGGTGCCGTAGCCACGGTGTGACGACCGTAACTACTCCCTCGGGCGGCAGTTGGGTATCCGAGGGGCCGGCCTCGGCCTGCCCGCCGGACCACACGTCTCGGGGTGAGTGCATGTCGATCCTGGAGGAAGACACGGGCACGGTGGACGAGGTCAGCGGCGTCGACCGGCGCAGCTTCGTCGGCTACGTGCTGGCCGGGACCACGCTGGTCGCTGCCGCCGACTTCGCGCTGGGCAGCCCGGCGCGCGCCGCGGAGGGACTGAGCGGTCCCCAGATCCCGGAGTACTACGACCTCAACGACTTCATCGACCAGTCCTGCCTGCCGACGGCGAACCTGATCACCGTCACAGTCAACAAGGACGGCACGGCGTCGTTCGCGCTGCCGAGGTCGGAGAACGGCCAGGGGATCACGACGTCGACGGCCATGATCATCGCCGAGGAGCTCGAGCTCCCGGTCAGCAAGGTCAAGGTCACCCTCGCCGACGCCCGGCCCGAGCTGCTGTTCAACCAGCTCACCGGTGGCTCGAGCACAACCACCTCGACGTACACCCCGATCCGGGTGGCCGCCGCGGCTGCCCGGGGCGCCCTGCTGGAGGCTGCGGCGCTCATGCTCGGCGCCCCCGTGCAGGACCTGACCGCGAGGGGCGGGGTCATCCAGGCGCCCGGCGGGAAGTCGGCGTCGTACGGCGAGCTCGCGGAGCGGGCCGCGGCGAAGCGGACCCGCCAGGTGGAGGTCCGCCTCAAGGATCCCGAGTCGTTCCGGGTGGTCGGCCTGGGCCAGAACCGCGTGGACGCGCGCGACGCCGTGACCGGCAGGAAGACGTTCACCACCGACCTGAAGGTCCCGGACGCGCTGCCGACGATGGTGTGCCGGGCGCCCACCCTCAACGGCACGCCGAAGCAGCTGCTCAACGAGTCGTTGGTCGCCGGGATGCCAGGCGTCCGCGACATCGCGGTCGTCGACACCGGGGTCGCGGTGCGGGCGGACACCTTCGGCCAGTGCATCGACGCGGTCCGCGCGATGCGGGTCGATTGGGCCGCCGGCTCGGTGGCCGGGCTCTCCGACAGCGACATCGAGGCCGAGCTGAAGGCGGCCGAGCTGCCGATGGTGCCGGTGCCGGACAACCCGCTGGCCCAGACGGTCGACCAGACCTTCACCTTCCACTTCCGCAGCAACTCGGCCCTCGACACCAACGCGGCGGTGGCCGACGTCCGCTCCGACCGGGCCGAGGTGTGGTCGGCGCTCAAGACGCCGATCGCGGCCCAGGCGGCGATCGCCCAGGCGTGCGGGCTCGCCCAGGACAAGGTGAAGGTGCACGTCATGCAGGGCGGCGGCTCGTTCGGCCGTCGGCTCTTCTTCGACGCCGCGCTCGAGGCCGCCAAGATCAGCAAGGCGATGGGCAAGCCGGTCAAGCTCATGTGGCACCGCGCGGACGATGCCCGGGTGGGCCGCATGCACCCCATGGCGACCAGCCACGTGCGGGCGACGTTCGCGGGAGACACGCTCCTGTCGTTCCAGCAGAGCCACACGAGCGTGGAGACCGACTATCGGCACGGGCTGGGGGAGATGCTCAGTGCGCAGGTGGCCGACCTGCCGGCGGGGCTCGGCAACCTCGGGTTCGGCGAGACGATCTTCATGCTGGCCACGCTCCTGCCCTACGACTTCGCGCTGAAGAACCAGCTGCTCAACGAGGTCGACCCCAGGTTCAACACCGGCAGCATGCGCAACATCTACTCACCCGACGTACGCACGGCGGCGGAGCTCGTCATCGACCAGATCGCTGCGAAGTCCGGGCAGGACCCCTACCAGTTCCGGCACAGGCACCTCAGCCACGACCGCGTACGCGCGGTCCTCGACCAGGTCGCCCAGGTCGGGCAGTGGGGCAGGCCGATGAAGCCTGGCACCGCGCAGGGCATCGCGATCCACGAGGAGTACAAGGGCGCCACCGCCTGCCTGGTCGAGATCGACTGCCGGCCCAGGACCGTCAAGCGCAAGGTCCGCGACGCCGTCACTGGGCCCAGGGTCACCCGGGTGACCTTCGCGGTGGACGCCGGGCTACCCATCAACCCGCGCGGGCTCGAGGCCCAGATGCAGGGTGGCATCAACGACGGGATCGCCCAGGCGCTGACCTCCTCGATGCACCTGCGCGACGGGCACTTCCTCGAGGCCAGCTGGGACAACTACTTCTACACGCGGCAGTGGAACACCCCGCCCGAGGTCCAGGTCATCGTGATGCCGCCGACCACCGGGGTGCCCGGTGGCGCGGGTGAGGCCGGCGTCGCGGCGTCGATGGCGGCGGTGGCCTGTGCCTATGCCCGGGCTACCGGCGAGGTGCCGACGTACTTCCCGATCAACCACAAGGACCCCCTGGCGTTCAAGGTGAAGTCCTTCGTGCCACCCATCCCGCCGTCGCCGGTCAACGGCCTCAAGAAGACCTACTGAGGAGAGACATGCCCAAGCAGACCTTCATCCTCAACGGCAAGCCGGTGACCGTGAACGTCCACGACGATGTCCGGGTGCTCTGGGTGCTGCGCGACCTGCTCGGGGTCACGGGCCCGAAGTACGGCTGTGGCATCAACGTGTGCAAGGCGTGCACCTCGCACATCAACGGCAAGGCGTTCAACCCGTGCTCGGTGCGCGTCGGCGACCTGAAGAAGACCGACCGGGTCACCACGATCGAGGGCCTCTACAACGAGTACGAGGAGGGCCACCAGGAGCACCACGGCAACCACGGCCTGCACTCGATGCAGCTGGCGTGGCTCGAGTACGACGTGGCCCAGTGCGGCTACTGCCAGCCGGGCCAGATCATGGCAGCGGTCGCGCTGGTCCGGAAGGCGCACCGGGAGGGCCGCAAGCTCAAGGACAAGGACTTCGACGAGATCCGCAACATCTGCCGGTGCGGGACCTACACCCGCATCCGCGAGGCGATCGAGAAGGGCGCCCGGAAGATGAAGTGACCGGCTGAATACCCCGGCGAGCTTCGGCGGGCGCGCTCGCTTCGCGAGCCGGGTCGCTCCGCTCCCTCCAGGCCTACCACCTGGTCGGGTTCAGGGCACTTGCTTTGATGGTGCCGTGACCGACCTTCCAGGGGACCAGTCCGGAGACTTCAGCGGCGAGTTCGTCCGGCACCTCGGCATCGAGATGACCGAGGTGACCGGTGACCGCGTCGTGGCGCAGTGGGAGGCCGCGGCCAAGCACCACCAGCCCTACGGCATCGTGCACGGCGGTGTGCACTGCTCGGTCGTCGAGACGCTGGCCAGCTACGGCGCGGCCACCTGGCTGGGCGAGCGTGGCCAGGTCGTCGGCGTCAACAACAACACCGACTTCTACCGGGCGGTGCGCGAAGGCCGGATGACCTCCACCGCCACGCCGGTCCACCGGGGCCGGACGCAGCAGGTCTGGGTCGTCGAGACCGTCGACGACGACGCGAAGGTGGTCGCCCGCGGGCAGGTCCGGTTGCAGAACCTGTATCCGCAGGGCTGACCACCCCAGGGGTCAGCTGCCCGAGCCCGAGCCCTCGCCGTCGCCCTCGATGACGACGACCTTGAAGGCGCCGTCGAGCCGTACGTCGACGGTGGCACCGTCCGGCTTGGTCACCTCGACCTCGTACGTCGCGCCGTTCTCCGAGTCGCTCTCGACGCTGTTGACGGTGCCACCGCCGGTGGCGTCGAGCGCCGCCTGCTTCGCCTGGTCGGCCTGCTGCTGGGTGTACTGGTGGCTGGCCGCCCCGTCGTCCCCGTTCCCCGCCACCGCGATCCCGCCCGCGGTGGCCGCGACGGCCGCCCCGAGGACCGCTCCTGCCACGATGACCCGCTTGCGCATGTCTCCTCCGTTCGTTGCCGTTCGTTGCTGGTGGGACCACCGTGCCCGACGGTCGCTGAAGCGACGCTGAACGACTGGGTGCTCGCTGCGCAGTGGTTCAGCCGGGCTTCAGCGCGTCTTCAGCCCGAATGTGCCACGGTGCGGGGATGCGGGTCCTGGTCGTCGAGGATGACAAGCAGCTCGCGGCCGCCTTGCGACGAGGCCTCGAGGCCGAGGGCTACGCCGTCGACACCGCCCTGGACGGCGCCGAGGGCGAGTGGCTGGCGGGGGAGAACAGCTATGACGCGCTGGTGCTCGACATCATGCTGCCCACGCTGCGGGGCGACGAGCTGTGTGCCCGGCGTCGTGAGGCCGGTGACTGGACGCCGATCCTGATCCTGACCGCGCGTAGCGGGCCGGAGCAGGAGGCACAGGCGCTCGACGCCGGAGCCGACGACTTCCTGGCCAAACCGTTCTCGTTCGTCGTCCTGGTCGCGCGGCTGCGTGCCCTCGTGCGCCGTGGCGCGGGAGAACGGCCGGCGGTCCTCGAGGTCGGTGACCTGCGCCTCGATCCCGCCCGGCACCGGGTGACCCGCGGGGAGACGGAGGTGGAGCTCACCCCGCGGCAGTTCTCGATGCTGGAGTTCCTCATGCGCCGCTCCGGCGAGGTGGTCTCCAAGGCCACGATCCTCGACCACGTCTGGGACTTCGCCTTCGAGGGAGACCCCAACATCGTCGAGGTGTACGCACGGCAGCTGCGCCAGCGGATCGACCTCCCGTTCGACCGGCGCAGCCTGCAGACGGTGCGACTCGTGGGCTACCGGCTGGTGGCTGACGGATGACGGGGCCGATGACCGGGCTGATGACCGGGCTGAGCCTCCGGGTCCGCGCCACCGCGGTGGCCACGCTCCTGTGCGCCCTGGTGCTGGCGGCGGGCGGCCTGCTCCTGGTCACGACGCTCGACCGGCACCTGACCGCGGGCAGCGACGACCTCTCCCGGTCCCGCGTCCGCGACCTGCTCGACCAGGCCGCGTCGGGAGAGCTCCCGACCGTGCTCCGCAACGTGAACGACGACGCCGTTGCCCAAGTGCTCGCCTCGGACGGCACCGTGCTCGCAGCATCGCCGAACATCGAGGGCAAGGGCCCGATCGTGGCGACGGGCGCCCCGGCGGACGGAGAGCGCCGGACGATCCGGGCGCCCGACGACAGCGAGACCGAGGAGTACCGGGTGTGGGTCCAGTCCGGGCCCGGGGCCGGGGGCCAGGTGAGCCAGGTGACCGTGGTCGAGGGGTCGAGCCTGGAGGCGGTCCACGAAGCCACGGCCACCCTGCGGCGCACGCTGCTCGTCGGCGTACCGCTCGCAGCCGTGGTCCTCGGCCTGGTCATCTGGCTGGTGCTCGGCGGAGCGCTGGCCCGGCTCGACCGGATCCGGGCAGAGGTCGACGCGATCGGGCCCGACCAGCTCGAGCGCCGGGTCCCCAGCGACGGCCGGAGCGACGAGGTCGGGAGGCTGGCCGCGACGATGAACCGGATGCTGGTCCGGGTCGACGCGTCCGCGCAACGGCAGCGCCGACTGGTGGCTGACATCTCGCACGACCTCCAGGGGCCGCTCGCGGCACAGCGGGTCTCCCTCGAGCTCGCACTGGCCACTCCGGGCTCCGACCCGGAGCTGCTCCGCCGCGACGTGCTCGGCGCGACGGGCGAGATGGAGCGACTCGTCGACGACCTGCTCGTCCTGGCGGCCGCCGACGAGGGAGCTCCGGCCGACACCAGCGCGGTGGACCTGGACGCGGTCGTGCTCGAGGAGGCCGCGCGGGCACGCCACTCAGGGTCGGCGACCGTCGACACGGCCCGGGTCTCGGCGGGCCCGGTGCGCGGCAACCCGAGCGAGCTGCGGCGGGTCGTGCGCAACCTGGTCGACAACGCGGTCACCCACGCCGGGTCCCGGGTCGAGCTCCGGCTCGAGAGCCACGACGGGCACGTGGTGCTCGACGTGATGGACGACGGCCCCGGCGTACCTGCGGACGAGCGGGAGCAGGTCTTCGAGCGGTTCCACCGGGGCGACCCGGCCCGCACGCGGGGAGCCCCGGGGACCGGGCTGGGACTGGCGATCGCCCGCAGTCTTGCCGAGCGCGCCGGCGGACGGCTGGAGCTGCTCGAGGGCGGGCCGGGAGCCAGGTTCCGGCTCACCCTGCCGCTGCTCTCGTCCCGCTGAGCGCACTTGCGTGACGCTGGTCCACGCGGTCAGGTTCGGGGCAGGTTCGGT
>JAWWPK010000469.1:0-6133 GCA_033854925.1 Nocardioidaceae bacterium
GTGCTTGGCGGCCGCCTGTACGCCGTACGCGCCGTCGCCGAAGTACGCCGTGTTCAGGTAGCGCGCGAGGATCCAGTCCTTGGAGTGCGTCTGCTCGAGGGCGATCGCGTAGCGCAGCTCCTTGAGCTTGCGCGCGTAGGTGTCGGCCGTGGCCGCCTGCTTCTCGGCCTTGGTCTTGGCCTGGCTGAGCAGGGTCAGCTTGACCAGCTGCTGGGTGATCGACGAACCACCCTGGACCACGCCGCTGTTGGCCTGGTTGGTGACGAGCGCCCGCAGCGTGCCCTTCAGGTCGAGGGCACCGTGCTGGTAGAAGCGGTAGTCCTCGATCGCGACCAGCGCCTTGATCATGGTCCGCGAGATGCCGGTGAGCGGCACGGTGATCCGGTTCTCGTCGTAGAGAGAGGCGAGCCGGTTGCCGTTGGCGTCGAGGATCGTGGTCCGCTGCGACAGCGGGTCGGTCTTGAGCTCCTCGGGCAGGTCGTCCATGGTGCGCGCGACGTTGCGGGCGCCGATGCCGGCGATGCCGGCGAACGGGATCGCGAGCCCCGCGACCACCACGCCGAGCACCGCCGCGACCACGACCATCACCACCAGGTGGGAGAGCACGCGGTACGCCGGGAGCCGCTCTTGGCGGGGCATGGACACGCTCACATCGTACGGACGTATCGCACAGGGACTAAGTTGCCGGCTTTCGTGAGGCGGTTCGCATCGAAATGGGAGCGGGCGAGCGCAGCGAGCGTTGCGAGCGAAGCGAGCGCGCCCCGCGATCGGCTCGGTGCCCGCGATGGACGGCGAAGCTCGCGAGCGGAGCGAGCGTCCGTCGTGGGCCCGGGCCGAAGCTCGCGGGGGTGAACAAATTGCTGGCGGCCGGCTGAAGGCCTTCAGGGAAAGGCGTCAACCGGCCGCGAGCGGTTCCTGACGCGAGTCAGGAGCTGTGGGGGATTGTGTTGTGGGGGAGCTTCAGTGGGGGTGAAACGTGGGGCTCAGGCGGAGACCTGCTGCGAGTTCAGCTCCGCCTTGATGCGGGCGGCCTCGAGAACGGCCCGCCAGGACGCGTTCGGGCGGCGACGCAGCAGCGCACGGCGCTCCCGCTCGGTCATGCCGCCCCACACGCCCCACTCGATCTGGTTGTCGAGCGCCTCAGCGAGGCACTCGGTGCGTACCGGGCATCCGGTGCACAGCTGCTTGGCCTTGTTCTGCTTGGCACCACGGACGAAGAGCTCGTCGGGCTGCGCCTGTCGGCACGCCGCACTGGGGGTCCAGTCCTCGATCCACATTTCTCTGCCCTGCCATCTCCGAGAGAAAAATTCTTGTTGCCCTGCTGTGCTTCTGGGCACCTGTCCCGGGGGTCCGAGCGTTCCCATCCCGTGGGTAAGACGTTACGAATCTGAGGGGTGCGGGTGTACGGGTGAACGTTTCAACCTCCATAGCCCGAAATGACTAGTCATTCGGGGCCATGGACCCCCCTAGGGGGAGGCCGAAAAGGTGACGACCCGGTGCTGGTGAGCCGGGATCCGCCCGTTCGGGGGCCTCGATGGGGCGTGTCGGTGTTGCGCACGCCACATCGGCCGTGCTCAACCCCTGCCCGACCCGAGGCGACCCTAGGGAGGGTCACTGGGGGAACGGCCGAGCGGGCAAGTCCTGGCAAGCCGGGTTGCCGTTCGCCCCGGCTCGGGGCGTACCTACCGCGCCTGGTCGGCGAGCAGCTCTCCGACCAGGCGGAGGCCGTCGAGGTCGTGCACGTCGCCCGCCAGCGCCGGGACCACGGCCGTCGCGACGCTCGGGTGCGCCGCAGCGAACCGCTCCCGCAGCACCGCCTCCCGCTCCACCATCCGCACCCGGTCCGCGTGCAGCCGCAGCAGCCCCGCGGTGAGCTGGGCCGTCGGTGACGGTGCGTCCCGCCCCAGCCGCGCGGACGCCGCCATCGCCTCGTCCGCCGAGAGCGACCCCTGCCCGGCGGTGCTCGCGCGGTTCACCACCAGGCCGGCCAGCGGCATCCGGTCCTCGCTGAGCCGCTCGACGAAGTACGCCGCCTCGCGCAGCGCGTCCGCCTCCGGGGCAGCGACAACAAGGAAGGCCGTGCCGGGTGCCTGCAGGAGCGCGTAGGTCTGCTGGGCACGGGCCCGGAAGCCCCCGAAGACCGTGTCGAGGGCGGCGACGAAGGTCTGCAGGTCGGTGATGAACTGGCCGCCGAGGATCTTCGACAGCGCGCCGGTGACCAGGCCGAGGCCGGCGGTCATGATCCGGGCCGGGCCGCGCGCCGGGGCCAGCAGCAGCTTGACGAACCGGCCGTCGAGGAACGACGAGAGCCGCTCGGGAGCGTCGAGGAAGTCCAGGGCCGAGCGGGACGGCGGCGTGTCGACGACGATGAGGTCGTAGCTGCCGGCCGCGCCGGCATCGCGCTTGAGCTGGCCGAGCTTCTCCATCGCCATGTACTCCTGGGTCCCCGCGAACGAGGACGACAGCGCGATGTAGAACGGGTTCTCGAGGATCTGCTTCGCCTTCTCCGGGGTCGCCTGGGCCTCCACGACCTCGTCGAAGGTCCGCTTCATGTCGAGCATCATCGCGTCGAGCGTGCCGGCGCCACCGACGCCGGTGACCGGACGCGGGGTGTTGTCGAGGGCCTCGATGCCCATCGACTGCGCCAGCCGTCGGGCGGGGTCGATGGTGAGCACCACGACCTTCCGGCCGCGCTCTGCAGCGCGGAGCGCCAGTGCCGCGGAGGTGGTGGTCTTGCCGACGCCACCCGAGCCGCAGCACACGATGATGCCGGTGCGCGGCTCGTCGATCAGCGCGTCGACGTCCAGCGCCGCCGCGCCGGTCCGTGCCACGAGCGGGCCGACTCGAGGGTGGGCCCTGGTCATGTCCGGGGTCCCCAAGGAATCGAGAGCCCACCGCGCGAAGCGCGCCCTCCGAGCGATTTCATGGGGTGAGTCATGACATGCCCTGGTCGTGCAGGCCGCCGGCCAGCTCGTAGAGGCCCCCCAGGTCGATGCCGGCGGCCAGCCGGGGCAGCTCGTACGTCGGCACGCCCATCCCCTTGACCAGCTTGCGCTGCGCGTCCTCGAGCGCCCGGCGTACGGCGTGGTCCCTGGCCTCGTCGAGCAGCCCGTCCAGCAGGTCGTCCGACCCGTCCACGCCCGCGGTGACCAGGTCGGAGCCGATCGCGGCCCGGTCGAGCTCGCCCTTGCGGGCGGCGGCGAGGTCCTTGACCAGCAGGTCGCGCGGGCGGACCAGGTTCACGACGACGCCGCCGACGGGAAGCCCCGCCTCGCGCAGGTGCGCGATCCCGTCGGCCGTCTCCTGGACCGGCATCTCCTCCAGCACGGTGACGAAGTGCACGGCGGTGCGGGGCGAGCGGAACAGCGTCATCATCGTGTCGGCCTGCTTCTTGATCGGACCGACCTTGGCCAGTCCGGCCAGCTCTTCGCTGACGTTGAGGAACGGCGTGATCCGGCCGGTCGGCGGCGCGTCGAGCACGACGGCGTCGTACTCGATCGCCCCCTTGTTGCGGCTGTTGCGCTGCACCGCCTCGTAGACCTTCCCGGTGAGCAGCACGTCGCGCACCCCCGGGGCGATGGTGGTCGCGAACTCCACGACCCCGAACCGGTCCAGGGCCCGGCCGGCCCGGCCGAGCCGGTAGTACATGGAGAGGTACTCCATGAGTGCGTCCTCGGCGTCGATGTGCAGCGCGTGCACGACCCCGGGCCGCCCGTTGGTCCGGAGGCCGGTCGCGATCCGTCGTTCGGCGTACGGCAGCGGGTCGACGTCGAACATCCGGGCGATGCCCTGGCGTCCCTCGACCTCGCACAGCAGCACGTCCTTGCCCTGCGAGGCCAGCGCCAGCGCGAGGGACGCGGCGACGGTCGACTTGCCGGTGCCGCCCTTGCCGGTCACCACGTGCAGGCGCACGCCGGACCAGTCGCTCACGGGGAAACCCTAGGACACGTGGTGCGAGGCTCCCTGCGCGGCGAGGTCGACTGCCGTTCATCTTCACCGACCTCGACGAGGCGTGGCGCGACAACATCGCGTCAGGCGCGTTGCAGAAGGTGATCGACGTCGCGGGCGCGGCCGAGGTTCGCGCGGTGATGGACGCCGTGCTGGAGGCCGACCGCAAGGCCGACGGCAGCTACCGGCAGGACAACGTGTTCCGCTACGTGGTCGCGGTCAAGTGAGCGGGCCTCACCTCTTCTTCGGCTTCAGGAAGGCCACGTCGGTGTGCTTGTGCCTGCCATAGCCCAGCGCGACGCCGAGCCGGGGGTCGGGCTTGCCCTTCTTGGACAGCAGCACCGAGAAGGTGTGGACCTCGGCGCCGAACTTCCCGGTCAGCCTCATCCGGCCGAGGTGCGACACGTCGTACCTGCCGGTGATCGTGCGCTTCTTCCGCCAGTTGTCGAAGAGCACGAAGGTGCCGTCCTTGCGCAGGGTCAGCGAGGAGAAGGTGAAGCAGTCCGGGCAGTAGTTGGTGTATCGCCACGACCAGGTGCCTTGGTAGCGGTTGTGCGTGTTGGGGAACTGCAGCTGCGTGGTCCAGTCGCGGTGGGCGAAGTACTCACCGTCCTGGTAGTCGGTGATGCCCAGCCCGATCGTGTGCACGCCCTTCTTGTCCACCGTGCCGATCGCGCCACCGATCTGGATCAGGTGGGACGCCGGGTCGAAGGCGTAGGTCAGGCAACCGCTGGTCGCGGTGATCGAGCCGTGCTTGCACTTGGGCAGCCCGGCGGCCGGCACGCCGTAGTAGGCGATGTCCTGGGTGAGGAACAGCAGCTCGGAGCGGTCCTCGTAGGACGTGCCGTTCTCGGAGTAGAGGCCGGTGGTGCCGAAGTAGGTGTACTGCAGGTCGGCACCGGGCGAGACGGTCAAGGCGCCGGTCGGCGCCCACACGTAGTTGAGCGTCGTCGCTGCCGGCGCTGCACCGTCCGCGGTCACGGTGAAGGTGAGCTGGTGGAACCCACCGGTGGTCGCGGTCACCGCGGCGGACCCGACGGCCTGGCTGCTGACGGCGCCGAAGTTCCTGGGCGCGGGCGTGGTGAGCCCGGTGCCGGACACGGTCACGGTGACGTTGGTGGCCGGACCGCCGGTGACCTGGACGCTGTAGCCGAGGTCGGCGCTGCTGGGGTCATCGGTGGGCAGCGGCACCTCGACCGGCTTGTCGGGGTCACCGGCGCTGATGCCCAGGGTCGGTGCCAGCCGCGCCGATGCGGGTGGGCCGAGCGGGGCAAGGGTCAGGGCGAGGAGGGCCAGGACCGCGAGCAGAGGTGCGGCCACCCGGAGAGGCGTCTTCACCCGACAAACCCTAAGGCCAGACATGGCGCTACCGTCTGAGCGGCTTCTGCGGGAGGAAGACGAATGGACAAGGTGGTGGGTTCGGCGGCCGAGGCGGTCGCCGACATCGCGGACGGTGCGACGATCTCGGTCGGTGGGTTCGGGTTGTGCGGGATCCCGTCGGTGCTGATCGCAGCGCTGTTGGAGACCGGCACGAAGGACCTGGAGGCGGTGTCCAACAACGCCGGGGTCGACGACTGGGGGCTCGGGCTACTGCTCGGTGCCGGTCGGCTGCGGCGGATGGTCGCGTCGTACGTCGGGGAGAACCAGGAGTTCGCGCGCCAGTACCTCTCCGGTGAGCTGGAGGTCGAGCTGACCCCGCAGGGCACGCTGGCCGAGCGGATGCGCGCCGGTGGCTCGGGGATCGCGGCGTTCTACACCGCCACCGGCGGCGGCACCCAGGTGGCCGAGGGCGGGCTGCCGTGGCGCTACGACACGTCCGGCAACGTGGTGCTGGCGTCCCCGCCGAAGGACACCAGGACCTTCGAGACCGTGGACGGGCCGAAGGAGTTCGTGCTGGAGGAGGCGATCGTCGCCGACTTCGGGCTGGTCCGCGCCTGGCGGGGCGATCGGCACGGCAACCTCGTCTACCGGGACTCCGCGCGGAACTTCAACCCGCTCGCGGCGATGTGCGGCCGGGTGACGATCGCGGAGGTCGAGGAGCTGGTGGAGCCGGGCGAGCTCGACCCCAACAACGTGCACACGCCAGGGGTCTTCGTGCAGCGCGTGGTGGCCCTGACACCGGAGCAGGCGGCTGACAAGCGGATCGAGAAGCGGACCGTCCGTCTCCGGTCCGAGAGCAAGGGGG
>JAWWPK010000470.1:0-7239 GCA_033854925.1 Nocardioidaceae bacterium
CGCGCCGCCGATGATCAGCGTCCAGCGGGCGCCCAGGTGCTCGCCGATCCAGCCGATGACCGGCGACCCGAGCGGCGTACCGCCCATGACGACGGTCATGTAGAGCGCCATCACCCGGCCCCGCAGCAGGGGGTCGGAGGAGATCTGCATCGTCGCGTTGCTGGAGTTCAGCAGCGTGATGGTGCAGAAGCCGATCACCGGGGCGAAGCAGGCGAACGCGAGGTAGGACGGCAGCAGGCCGGCCACGATCTCGGCCACGCCGAACCCGGTCGCGGCGAAGATCAGCAGCCGGATCCGGATGTGGGGACGCCGGGCCGCAATCAGGGCGCCGCACAGGGAGCCGACCGCGAGGGCGGAGCCGAGGATGCCGAACTCGCCGGCGCCCTTGCCGAACTCCTGGGTCGCCATCAGCGCCGACGTGATCTGGAAGTTCATCCCGAAGGTGCCGGCGAAGAAGACCAGGACCAGGATCATCAGCATCTTCGGCTGGGTGCGGATGTAGCGGACCCCTTCCAGCAGCATCCCCGGTGTCCGGGCACGGGGCTTCGGCGTGTGCAGCAGCCGCTCGTCCATCCGGCGCAGCTGCATGATCACCGCGAAGTAGGACAGCCCGTTGACCAGGATCACCCAGCCAGAAGCCCTGGCACCTCCGCCGAGCAGCCCGATCAGCAGGCCGGCAGCCGCCGGGCCCAGCAGCCGGGCAATGTTGAACGTCGCCGAGTTGAGCCCGACCGCGTTGGTGAGGTCGTCGGGGCCGACCATCTCCGAGACGAAGGACTGCCGCGCCGGGACGTCGAAGGCCGAGGCGATGCCGAAGGTGAAGGCGAGCAGGTAGACCATCCACACGTGCGCGTGGCCGCTGAGCGCGACCGCGCCCAGGGTCAGCGACGAGAGGGCCATCCCCAGCTGCGTGAGCTGGAGCATGGCCCGCTTCGGGAACCGGTCGGCGATCACGCCGGCGTAGGGGGACAGGATGAGGACCGGCAGGAACTGCAGCCCGGTCGTGATGCCGAGCTGGGTGCCACCGGTGCCGGGCAGGCTGAGCACCAGCCAGTCCTGGGCCACGCGCTGCATCCAGGTGCCGGTGTTCGACACGACGCTACCGGCGAGGTACAGCCGGTAGTTCGGGTTGCGCAGGGCTCGGAAGGTGGGGCTCATGCTTTTCCGCTATGCGCCGGGAGGTGCCTACTGAGGTCGCGCCGGCACAACCCGCGGAAGGACGGCCGCTTCGCGCGAAGCGCGTCCACCGCGTCGTTTCGTGGGGTGGTCACTCAGTCTCTTTCGGACAGTCTCTGGATGATCGGGGCGGCGGTGCGAAGGACGGCGCGCTCCTCGGGGGTCAGGTCGCGCAGCTGCCGGGCCAGCCACTCGTCGCGGCGCTTGCGGTCCGCCACGACGCGGAGGCGGCCGAGCTCGGTGAGGCTGACCACCACGACCCGGCCGTCGGTCTCGTGA
This sequence comes from Nocardioidaceae bacterium, assembly GCA_033854925.1. Classification (GTDB taxonomy): domain Bacteria; phylum Actinomycetota; class Actinomycetes; order Propionibacteriales; family Nocardioidaceae; genus Nocardioides. Next base: position 1,456 of record JAWWPK010000470.1, read on the forward strand.
GCGCGGCGGACGACGTACCCGCCTCCCTCGAGGTTGTTGACCTTGCGGGTCATGCTCGGAGGCTGGACCCGTTCGAGACCTGCCAGCTCGCCGACGGTCAGGTCGCCGTGCCGGAACAGGCTCCCGAGCACGGCCATGGTCGCGATGCTGAGGTCGTTGTCGGGGTCCCGCTCGTTGGCGAGCCGGCGGCGCAGCCGCATCACGGACACGCGGAGCTCCGACGCCAGGCCGGCGTCGGTGCGGGCGACGTTCTCCACAGTGGGCATGTACTTAGCCTAACTCATTACCTGTGCTAACTATTCCGTGCCGGAACGACGAACGAGCGGCCATCCCGGACGGGATGGCCGCTCGCGCGGTCGCGCTGGTGGTCCTGGGTCCTAGGTCAGCACACGGGTGATCGGGTCGATCGCGAAGTAGACGACGAACGCAGCCGCGACCACCCAGAGCAGTGGGTGCACCTGGGTGACCTTGCCGACCACGAGCTTGATCGCGACGTAGGCGACGAAGCCGGCGCCGATCCCCACGCTGATGGAGTACGTGAACGGCATCAGCACGATCGTGAGGAACGCCGGGATCGCGATCTCCAGGTCCCGCCAGTCGATGTCCGTGACCTGCTGCATCATCAGGAAGCCGACCAGGACCAGCGCCGGGACCGCAGCCTCGGACGGGATCATCTTGACCAGGGGGGCGACCAGGATGGTCAGCAGGAAGAGCGCCCCGGTCACCACCGAGGCGATTCCGGTCCGGGCCCCCTCGCCGACTCCCGACGCCGACTCGATGTACGACGTGTTGGACGAGACGCCCGCGGCGCCACCCGCCGCAGCAGCGATGGAGTCGACGACCAGGATCCGCTCGGTGTTGGGCGGGATCCCGTCCTTGTCGAGGAGCCCGGCCTCGGCGCCGATGGCCGTCATCGTGCCCATCGTGTCGAAGAAGTCGGCCAGCATCAGCGTGAAGATCAGCAGCAGGGTCGAGATGACCCCGATCTGGTCGAACGAACCCAGCAGCGAGAAGTGGCCCACCGTGTCGAAGTGCGGTGTGTCGAAGACGTTGTCGGGGAACTTCGGCGGGTTCAGGGACCAGCCCTCCTTGGCGCCCAGGGCGTAGACGATCAGGGCCAGGATCGTGGTCACCACGATCGAGATCAGGATCGCGCCCTTCACCTTCCGCACCCACAGCGCGATCACCAGCAACATGCCGAAGGCGAAGACCACGACCGGCCAGCCGGTGAGCACGCCGCTCGCACCGAGCTGCACAGGCACGGTGGTGTGAGCGGCGTCCGGGATCCGGGCCACGAATCCCGAGTCCACGAAGCCGATCAGCGCGATGAAGAGACCGATCCCGACCGAGATCGCGGTCTTCAGGGACGTCGGCACGGCATGGAACACCGCCGTCCGGAAACCGGTGAGCACCAGCACCAGGATGACCAGGCCCTCGATCACCACCAGCCCCATCGCGTCGGCCCAGGTCATGCGGCTGGCGATGGCGAACGCCACGAACGCGTTCAGCCCCAGGCCGGTCGCCAGCGCCAGCGGGTAGTTGGCCACGACGCCCATCGCGATCGTCATCACTCCGGCGACCAGAGCGGTGGCGGCTGCGATGGCCGGCAGGTTCGAGCCGTCGCCGGACCCGCCGCCGAGGAAATGCCCGTTGACGTCGGGAGCGAAGCCCAGGATCAGCGGGTTGAGCACGACGATGTAGCCCATCGTGAAGAAGGTGACGAAACCGCCACGGACCTCACGAGCGACCGTCGACCCCCGTTCGGTGATCTTGAAATATCCGTCGAGGCCGGACGCGCCCCCCGCTGTCGTCTGCGTGCTCATGGCCAGACCCAACCAGAACCGCGGCTGCAGCGGAATACATCCGTGTGACGGGAGGGTGTCAGTGGCTAGCCTGTTGCTGTGGACCTCCGCGACGACCAGCCGATGCAGCACGAGATCGGCAACCGCACCTTCATCGTCGCGGACGTCGAACCCCTCGACGTCGACGGCGTCCGCACCGTCGAGGTCGGCACGCTCACCTGGCTGGTCGCCTTCGTGGCGTTGCTGCCGTTCTACGGCCGGCTCGCGGACGACGGGCGCACCTGGTGGCTCTGGACCTGCCTGGCCGGCTTCGGACTCGGGCTGTTCGGGCTGGAGTACTGCCGCCGGCGCCGGAACGTCCGGAACGAGCGGGCGGGTCTGAGGGACGAAGACCCGGCCGCTCAGTGAAGGAGGTCGAGCGGCGCGCGCGACTGAGGAACGAAGTCGCGACAGCGCGTCGAAACCACCGCTGATCGAGCCTGTCGAGATCCCCGCAGCGAAGGCACCCGCCTCACCGCCGACGGTGCTCAGGTCCCAGCGCTGGCTGCGGAAGGTTTCGACACGGCCGGTTCCGACCTCGTTCCTCGGTCGGACGGCCTGCTCAACCTCGAATCCCCGATCTGATCGAAGCGGCGCTCGTTCCTCACGCCGGTTCGATCAGAAGGATTCGACCTCATCAATGTTCAGGGTGTCGAAGACGTGGTCGGGAAGCGGCTGGGGCTCGTGCTTCTTGGCGAGGCGAACCTCGGAGTGCGCACCGCAGCCGTGGTCGGTGCTGACCACCCGGCCGTCGTCGTTGGCGTCGCCATTGGCGCAGACACCGAAGGTGTCTGTGAGCGGACCGGCGATGCGGACCAGGAAGCCGCAGCTGCGGCAGTGGTGCGGCGCCGACTGGGCCAGCGGCGTGTCGGGGCCGCCGTCGCCGTCGTACCAGCGCTGGGCGGCGATCTCGCGTCCCTCGACGGAGAGGGTGCGCACCCGCCCGAGGCCGAGATCCTGCGCGACCTCGCGGATCTGCGCCTTGTCGTCAGGGTCGAGCGGGTCGTCGCCGAAGGAGTACGTCGGGACCAGGCGCGGGTCCTCGTCGCTGACCGGCAGCAGGTCGCCGGGCGAGAGGTCTCCGGGCTGGAGCCGCTCGCGGTAGGGCACCCAGGCAGGGGCCACGATCGCCCCGTCGCCCGGGATGAGCACGACCTCGTCGACGGTGACGGTCTTCTGCCGCGAGGCGCGGGTCACGGTCACCGACCAGCGCCAGCCGACGTATCCCCTGCGCGTGCAGGCGAACAGGTGGGTGACCAGCCGCTCGCCCTCGTTGGCCGCGCCCAGGTGTTCGCCGACGTCGGCCGCGTCGACGTCCTCGATCAGCGCGGCGCGGGCGAGGTCGGCGGCCGCGACCAGCGCGGCGTCGGCTCTGCCCCGGGGGGCGGCAACGGTGCCGAGGGTGCTCACGGGCGCAAGTGTCACCCATCGGCGGGGGTCGTGTCAGGTTGGGGGCGGGCGCGGCAGGATGGGGGACGTGGCCGAGGACCCGCAGCGCTGGAGGGACGAGCACCCCGAGGGTGTGCCCATCGCCCCGCCGTCCGTCTCGGCTGCCGACCGGGCCCGCAAGGTCGGCCGCGGACTAGCGACCGGCACGAAGGTCACCGCCCGCGGGCTGCGTACCGTGGGCCGAGGTACGGCGCGGGCCAGCCGGTTCACCATGGTCCAGGCCCGGCGAGCGTCCGAGGCCGAGGGCGCCGGCGAGTCCGGTCTGCACCGGCTCATCCAGCTGCATGTCTTCAACACCGCGGGCGACGCTGCGGTGGCGATCTCGCTGGCCGGCAGCCTGTTCTTCCAGGTGCCGTCCGGTGAGGCGCGTGACCAGGTCGCCCTGTTCCTCGGGCTGACGATGCTGCCCTTCGCGATCGTGGCGCCGCTGATCGGGCCGTTCCTCGACCGGTTCGCGCACGGCCGGCGCTGGGCGATCGGCGCAACCATGGCGGTGCGGGCCTTCCTCTGCTGGGCGCTGGCGTCGTCGATCACCAGCGGGTCGGCGCTGGTCTTCGCGGCCGCGCTCGGCGTGCTGGTCTCGTCCAAGGCGTACGGCGTCACGCGCGCCGCCGCCGTACCCCGCCTGCTCCCCCGCGACTTCACCCTGGTCAAGGCCAACGGCCGGGTCTCGCTGTCCGGCATCGTCGGCGCCTCGGTGTCGGCGCCGATCGCCGCGCTCGCGGCCCTGGCCGGCCCCCAGTGGTCGCTGCGATACGCGACTGCACTGTTCGTGATCGCCACGGTCTGCGCGATCCGGCTTCCGGCGGCGGTCGACTCCAGCGAGGGCGAGGGCGAGATGTCCTGGCGCGGCCGGGAGGGCAGCACCTCGCGGCGGGGCCGGCTCCGTACCCGGATCCCGGGCCCGGTGGCGTTCGCTCTGCGCGCCAACTGCGGCCCGTGGTTCCTCAGCGGCTTCCTGCTGATGTTCGTGGCCTTCCTGCTGCGCAACCCCGACGTCCGCCCGGACAGCGGGCTCGGCCCCGGCGTGATGATCGGGATCGTGATCGGCGCGGCCGGTCTCGGGCGCGTCGCCGGCACCCTCGCCGCCTCGATGCTGCACCGGGTCACCCCGGCCATGGCCGTGGTGCTGGCGCTGGTCGGTGACGCGGCGGCCGCGCTGCTCGCCGCGGTCTTCTACGGAGTGTGGACGCTGGCGCTGCTGGGGTTGATGGCCGGCCTGGCGCAGGCGCTGGCGAAGTTCTCCCTCGACGCCACCATCCAGCGCGACATCCCCCCCAAGGTGCAGGCGAGCGCGTTCGGGCGCAGCGACACCACCTGCCAGCTGGCGTGGGTGCTGGGCGGCTTCGTCGGCATCGCGCTCCCCCTCGACCCGCCGCGGCTCGGTCTCACGGTCGCCTTCGTCGCGCTGGCGTCATGGACGGCGTACGTCCTGGCGACCGCACCGCGCGGGCGCCGTCGGCGGCGGCTCGACGCGCAAGCGCGCGCCCGCCAGGCCGGCGTCGACACCCAGCCGATGCCGGTCCAGCGCCGTCCGTAGATCAGAGCTCGAGCTCGTCGGCCCGCGCGCGGAGCAGCTTGGCCGTCGGGCCAGCGGTGCTGCGGTCGGGGTGCCGACCGTGGCGGTAGGCCTCGCCGACGTTGTCGAGCAGGCGGATCAGGTCCTCGACGATGGGTGCCATCTCGTCGGGCGTCTTGCGCTTGGCGTGCGACTGGTTGCGCTGGACCGAGACCGGCTGGTCGAGGATCCGGACCTGCAGGGCCTGGTCGCCGCGGCGGCCCTGGGCGATGCCGAACTCGACGCGGGTGCCGGCCTTGACCGTGGTCACGCCCTCGGGCAGGGCATCCGCGCGCACGTAGACGTCGGCGCCCTCCTCCTGGGACAGGAACCCGAAGCCCTTGTCGGCGTCGAACCACTTCACCTTGCCAGTGGGCACGGTCTGACCTCTCGCTCTCGCACGTGTTCGGCGCCGTCGGGGCGCGACCGTCAACCCTAGCCGCTGACCCGGAGCGGGCTCGACCCGATTCCGGCGCTCAGACAAGGTCCGGGGCGAGCGTGCTCACGCCGACGACCAGCCCGGCCAGGTTGGCCAGCAGGAGCAGCAGGATCCAGAGCACCGCCGGCACCCGGGTGAGCCCGGCGAGCTGGTCGGGGTCCGAGGTCCGGCCGCGGCGCCGGCCTGCGGTGAGCAGCTCGACCAGCGGCCGCGGGGCGGCCAGGAGGAGCAGCCAGGCGACGAGGTACGCCGCGACGGACTGGACCGTGCCGTCGCCGTACCACGTCAGCAGGAGGACGCCGGCGCCACCGAGCAGCAGGACCAGGAGCCCGTAGCCGTTGCGGACCCAGAGGATCAGAGCGCCGGCGAGCACGACGAGCAGCCAGAGCAGCCCGACGCTGCGGCCGTCCGCGAGCAACAGCGCGGCGACCAGCCCGAGCACCGCGGGGGCGAGGTAACCGGCGGCCAGCATCGCGACCATGCCCGGGCCGCGCGGC